>DASXUJ010000103.1 GCA_036504895.1 Syntrophorhabdaceae bacterium | reverse complement strand
CATCCTTCCTCCTCGCTTATAATATAGGCTGTGCCGCGTTCAGGGTATTGAGCATGAGCATGGTGATGGTCATGGGCCCTACCCCGCCGGGAACAGGGGTAATGGCCGATGCCTTTTCCGCGACTCCCTCGAAGTCCACATCCCCCACGAGCTTCGCCTTTCCCTCCGGGGTCATGCCGATCCGGTTCACCCCCACGTCTATGACTATCGCCCCAACCTTTACCATGTCGGCAGTAATGGCTTTAGGCCTGCCCGCGGCAACGATCAGGATGTCGGCTCTTTTCGTGTGGAAGGCGAGGTCCCTGGTGGCGGTATGGCATACGGTGACCGTGGCATTGGCATGGGGGCCCTTCTGCATGAGCATCATGGCGATGGGCTTGCCTACAATGTTGCTTCTGCCTACGACCACGACTTCAGAGCCGGGGATGGGTATATTGCTCCGGATAAGCATCTCGCGAATCCCGTAAGGGGTGCAGGGGTAGAACCTTCCCTCCCCTATCATGAGCTTGCCCATGTTGACCGGGTGGAAGCCGTCTACGTCCTTATCGGGGTTAATGGCATAAAGGATCTTTGTCTCGTTGATATGGGGAGGCAAGGGCAACTGCACGAGGATGCCGTGGATGAGGGGATCGCGGTTATAGCGCGCTACGAGGGCGAGCAACCCTTCCTCGGTGACGTCTTCGGGGAGGTCCTCCTGGACTGAATGAAATAAGAGGTCATGGGCGGTCTTCTGCTTGGCCGAGACGTAGCTTATCGAGGCGGGGTTCTTGCCCACGATAATGGTGACGAGACCCGGGGTGATGCCATGGGTCTGCCGTAAGAGCAGGGTGTCCCTCTTTATCTCTTCCCGGATCTCTTCGGCGATCTCGGCGCCTTTTATGATGCGTGCGGTCATGGTTGCTCCTTTGGGGTATGGGGGTCCGTTCCCGTACCGTTTTATACCATATCATTCTACATATCACTACCACATCAAATCAACAGATGAGCCGCCTTTCCAGGAGAAAGGGTTGAAAAAAAAGAGGGTCTCCCTTTCGGGAAACCCTCTTTTAACGGCCTTTTTGAAAAGGTCCTGTTATGCCATTGCCTTCAGTTTTTCCTGCAGGTTGGCGGTGAAAACCTTCTCTGTATCTTTTGCTTTCTGCTTCATGACACGGTCGCCGAACATTGCCAGCTTTCCTACGATAGCCACATCGACTTTATAGGAGAACTCGACTTCGCCGGGAGCGACTTCTTTGAGGAAAAGCTCGGTTTTCTGCTTGAAGTGTCCAAGCTTCGTCATGTCCTCGCCTTCGCCCTCAAACTGGGCATACGTAGGTCTCTCGGCCTTTACCGTCTTCGTGACGAACTTCAGCTTTACCGAGATGATGCCTACGCGCTGTTTCACTACGCTTTCAAAGCTCTTATCGTCGATAACCTTCACCGATTCCGTACCGGGTATGCAGGTCATCACGGTCTCAGGCTGCATAAGGAAATCATACAGCTTCTCGATCGGTGCTTTGAGTGTGAATCCACCTTCAATTAACATGAAAGCCTCCTCTATTCAAAAATGACTGATTCTTTCCTTACTTCTTCAGGCTTGCCTGTGCTTTCTCAACGAGATCGGCTACGATCTGATAGCTGGCATTACCGGGATTCAGGGCCTGCTCGACCAGAAGGTCTTTGAAGTTTACGCCCTGTGCATCCACCCAGTCACGGTGCTTCTTGTCGCCCGTTCCGAATATATGGCGTGCTGCCTGCAGGCTTATCTCATACTGCTTGCCGCAAACAGGACATTTAAATTTTAATTCTATTGCCATTGTATACCTCCTTTAGGCATTAGGTATTAGTCTTACTTCCCTGCTTTCTCTTTCTCAGCTTTTTCCCTGAGGGCTTCCACGACCATATGCGGCCTGATCGGGCATTCCTTCATCTGGATTCCGAGGCAGTTGAAGATTGCGTTCCCAATGGCGGCTGCCGTCGGGTTGGTCAGACCTTCGCCTGCTTCCTTCGCACCGTAGGGACCTTCCGGCTCGTAGGTGTCGATCTCGGCGATCGGGGTAGGAGGCATTTCCGTGGCCCTGATCATCTTATAGTCGACCAGGTTCGGGTTCATGAGCTTGCCATCTTCATACGGCATGTACTCGAGGTAGCCATAGCCGGCTGCCATCGAGAAGGCGCCTTCCAACTGGCCGATGAGGCCCAGGTGGTTGATGGGAGTGCCGCAGTCATGCGCGGTAAGGCTGTCGATCAGGTCGATCTTTCCGGTTTCCTGATCGATTTCGATTTCGACGCCCTGAAGCATGTAGCTGTACGCAGGGGAGATCATACCCTTCCGGTGAGGAGTGTAGTAGCCCCTGCCGACGATCCTCTGGCCGTCTTTGCCGCGAAGTGCAATCTTTACCAGTTCTTCAAAGGGCATGCCCCTTTCCGGACGGGCTACGATATGTACCCAGCGATCTGCGATGTCCAGGTCATACACGATGTTCAGGCCCATCTTCGCGAGTGCGAACTCGAGAAGCTGGTTTTTTGCATCCTCGCATGCCCTCTTCGTGGCATTACCGGTCATGAGGGTCTGTCTGGAACCCCATGCGCCGAGGTCAGCCGGGCAATGGTCGGTGTCGCCTGAGTGTACTTTGATGTCCTCAACCTTTACTCCGAGGGTCTCTGCCGCGATGATTGCCATCGTGGTGTTCGAGCCCTGGCCGATTTCGGTAGCGCCGATATGAAGCTCAACGGTCGCGTCCTGGTTGATGGTTACTACTGCTGACGAGAATGAATAGGGTGTGTCGAACCAGTTGAAGATACCGCCTGACATAAAACCCGCAGCCGAGAAGCCGAGACCTCTGTTGGCAGGCAGGCCGCCCGCTTTCTTCTTGTCGAGCCATTCCTGCATGATCGTGAAGGCTTCGTCAAGACCGCAGCTTGCGATAAATGCCTGGCCCGGGACTTCGTAGCCGGCATAGTGACCGTTCTGGCGCC
The DNA here is from genome assembly GCA_036504895.1 of Syntrophorhabdaceae bacterium. NCBI lineage: Bacteria > Pseudomonadati > Thermodesulfobacteriota > Syntrophorhabdia > Syntrophorhabdales > Syntrophorhabdaceae > Syntrophorhabdaceae bacterium. The sequence goes on along the minus strand of DASXUJ010000103.1, from coordinate 57,776 downwards.
TCATTTCGATCGGATCGAGCTTGAGGTCGTTGGCGATCCACTCGAGCTGCTGCTCGGAGCAGAACAGGGCCTGAGGTGCGCCGAATCCGCGCATGGAGGTTGACGGAAGGGTATTGGTGTAAACCCTGTAGCCGTCATAACGGTATCCGCCCCATCTGTAGGGGAAGGAGTGGAAGAAACCCGTCAGGTAGAGAGCTGTTGCGCCCATACCGGTGTATGCGCCGCCGTTGCTCACGACCCTGGACTCACGGGCGAGGAACTTACCGTCTTTGGAGACGCCGGTGCGGACCCAGTAGTGCATGGGGGTCCTGCGCTTGGAAGCGATGAAGTCTTCTTCCCTTGAATAGATAACTTTTACAGGCCTGAAAGTCTTCATGCTGAGGATGGAGGAGCAGAAGATTGCGCCGTCGAGCTCGAACTTACCGCCGAACCCGCCGCCCACGTACTGTGCGATCACGCGGATGTCGCCCTCTCTCATGCCGAGAACGCCTGCCATAAGGCCCTGCATATAATATGCGGACTGGTTTGAGTGCCAGATGGTGAGTTTCTTGTCAGGGGTGAAGCTTGCTACTGCCGCTCTTGTCTCCATGCACATATGTGCCTGGCCGCCGCAGAAGAAGTGGTCTTCCCTGATGTAGTCTGCTTTTTCGAATCCGGTCTCAACATCGCCCCACTCGATGTGGCGGGTGACGTTGATGTTTCTCTCGACGCCGTCGTGAAGCTCGGGGGCGCCTTTCTTCATTGCCTCATAAGGCTCGAATACGCCTTCGAGAACCTCATACTCTACTTCGATGAGGTCGAGGGCCTTCTCTGCGATCTCGTCAGTCGTCGCTGCGACTGCGCATACCGGCTCGCCGATGTAGCGGACCTTCTCTACAGGAAGGATCTGCTCATCGCAGAGCTCGTTGAACCGACGCCAGATACCCTGTTTTACGCCGAGGGTGTCCTTTCCGGTAACTACAGCCTTTACGCCGTTCATGGCGAGGGCTTTGCTTGCGTCTATCTTCAATATCTTTGCGTGGGGATGGGGGCTCCGGAGGATTCTTCCATAGAGCATACCGGGCAGCTTTACGTCAAAGCTGTATGTGGCGCGGCCCGTTACCTTCGCCCAACCGTCGATATTGTGGACGTGAGTATTAATAACGTGTAATTTTTCCTTCGCTAGACTCGTGGTTGTCATAGTGAATCCTCCTTGTACATACCTTTTGCCACTCGCTCGACAGCACGAACTATACTATTGTAACCTGTGCAGCGGCAGATATTTCCTTCAATAGCTTCTTTGATTTCGTCGGGTGAAGGGTTCTTGGTCTCGTTCAACAGCCCGGTAGTTGCCATGAGCATACCGGATGTGCAGAAACCGCACTGATAGGAGCCCTCGTCGAGAAAGGCCTTCTGGATCGGAGCCAGCTTGCCGTTCGTCTCGAGACCCTCGGACGTGGTGATCTCCTTGCCTATGCACTGCATGGCAAGCACTGAGCATCCCTTGACCGCAGCGCCGTCTACCAGCACGGTGCATGCGCCGCAGGAGACCGTCTCACAACCCCTCTTCGTTCCCGTAAGGCCTATGAAATCCCTGATAGCCTCGACGAGAAGAGTCTTGGGGTTGATGTAAATCTCATATTCCACTTTATTGACTGATAACTTTATCTCATATTTTTCCATATCGTCTATGCCTCCCTACCCTTATTTCACTGCCTGTTCCCAGGCCTGCTTTGCCATGCGCTTAGACAGGACTTTGATCAGGTGGCGCCTGAAGTCGTCGGACGCGTGGATATCGGACACAGGGTCTGCATCGGCGCCTGCTGCTTCTCCGGCCGCTGCAAAAATTGCGTCATCGGGTTTCTTTCCGATGAGAACCTTCTCTGCGCTTGTCGCACGGATCGGGGTCACGCCTGCGTTACCGAGAACGATTCTTGCGTCAGTGATGGTTCCGCTTGCATCGACCGTCACTTTCGCAGCCACACCCACAACGCCCATGTCGTTCTGGAGGAGGTTGAACTTCTTGTATGCGCAGCCGGTCTTCGGGGCCATAGGAGGAACCTGGATTTCGACGATCATTTCGTCATGTTCCATGGCTGATTCGAACAGGTCGGTGTAGAACTCTCCGAGATCATAAACCTTCTCGCCCTTCTTGGATGCTACCTTTACTTTTGCGCCAAGAGTAATGAGAACGGGAGCCGGGTCGCCGGCCGCATCGGCGTGAGCAAGGTTGCCGCCGATTGTTCCCCAGTTACGGGTCTGCGTAGAGGCGAGCCTTTCTTCCATTTTTGGCAGGATCGGGTACTTCTCTTTCAGCAGTTTTGAGAATTCGATGGATCTGTGGGTCGTCGTTGCGCCAATTTTGAGGCCCTCTTTGTCGTCGTACTTGATGTAATCAAGTTCTTTCAATCCCTTGATGTCGATCAGGTAGTTCACTACGATAAGGCCCTGCCGCATGACGATAAGAAGTGACTGGCCGCCGCAGATAATCTTACAGTCATCCACGTGGTCGGTGAGCATGGCCAGGGCTTCCTGAACCGTGCCGGGTTTAAGGTACGTAAAATCATGTATCATGCTTATCTCCTTTCCATAAGACTTTCGCTGTCCTCAGCTGTACTTCGTCATTTTTGAATAGTCCGAACGGGCAAACCGGAATGTCCGGGGACTAATACCTGTAGGTCACGTTTTTTCGCCTTTCCATACTATCTTTGCTTCATTGAGGTTTTCATCTCTGTCTTCAAGGTTTGTGCATCGTTTCTCGCTGTACACGAGTTCCGAAGGAAACTCGAATTTCAGATGGGTACACCCATACGTGGGCTTCGGCTTCACTCCGTTCTGATATCGCGCTGCAATACAAAGCTGTGAGTGCCTGCCGATATAGATCGGGCACTCACGGCACGACCGGCTTGAAAATGGGCAGGCAGTTGAAACTTTTGTCATCTTGTCACCTCCTTCAAACGCATACTTTATTGTGTCTAATTTGAACCCAATTTATAATATCGGCTTGTCTTCCGCCGCTGTTTCCGTTGTTATATTAGGCACCCGAATTCACCCGGCATTTTGAGTATACAATATGTTTTATCCGTATATCAAGTAATTTTGTAATCCCTTTCCATAACTTTCTGTTCATAATTATGAACAGTACTCTCGCGGCGGTCTGACGCTCAAGAAAACTGGACAGGCCCATTGATGAGAAGCCTGCCCAGTCTCAGAACGTAAGGTGCTCTACCGGCTCATGCCGATATCTTTCTCAGCAACTTCCTACCACTTGGGCATGGGGAGCTCTTTCGGGGCTTCCCAGTCCTTCATGGGTTTCATCCACTCGGCGCGGTCCACAAACTCGTCATGCGCCAGAGGTACCGGCGGATGGCATACCCACAGAGGATCGAATTCGTCCTTTATTTTGAGCATCCACTGGTGGTAATTCGGTCCGTACATCGGGCCCGTGAGGTACATGGGCTGGTGAGGTCCGAGCAGGGAGGTATAGAACCGCTCCCTGATGTTCATCTTAGAGGTTTCGAGATAGAACTGGTCGACGCCGTTGGTGTCCTCATCCTGATCCCAGTAGACGAGAAATTCCGAGTATCCCTGGTGGCCGCACTCGAAGCTCTGGAACCAGCCCGGATCGCCGTAATCGGGCATAAGGGGCGGAGTATATCTCTTCTTGGTCTCCGCATAGCTTTCGCCATGAGTCGTCGCCTGAGAGAGAGACTCGATAATATAATCGACCGACACGTAGGAACCGCACATGAGCCACATACCCGCGGAGTCGGCATTCTTGATCCACGACTCATCGAGGGGTCTCGTTGCTCTGGGTACTGCGCCGCATTCGGCCATGATGTCATTCAATACGTTTTCGTCATACTGCATCTGCTCTTCCGAGGTGTAGCCGATAAGAAGGACGCGGACGATGAAGAAATTCTTGATCGTATCCTCGTTCTCCTTGCCCCACAACTGCCAGAACTCTTCCTTGCACTCCGCCTTGTTGATAGCGCGCCAGAAGAGAGGCACCTTCGTGATGGCGCCGGCAATCTCTGCCTTTCCCACCTCGAACATGGCCTTTACCTGGTCTGCCTTGCTCGGCACCTGATAGTTGATCCATTTCACGCGGTTGGTGGGCAGCGCAAGTCCCGTATTGGGAGAGATCCCCGTGGGAACGAGCGGCTCCGGCTGGAAGGGCAGGGTCTTTATTGCCATCTTCGTCACGATACCGAGACAGCCGCGGACTCCCGTGAAACCCCTGAGTATCGCCCTCAGGTCCGGTCCCGGTCCGTCGCCCCAGAAGGGGTCGTCACCGTTCGCCAGGGAACCCATCTTGACCAGCTCGCCGTCAGGCAGAACGAGCTCAGTTCCGAGAATACGCCTGTGGGGAAGGCCGATCCTGTGGCTCAGAGGGGACCAACCGTCGCCCAGCAGGTTGGCGATCGCCGATGCCTGCGCGCCGCCGCCGCCGATAACTACATAAGCGCCTTTGTTAAGGCACTCCTGCTGGATCGGGGAGTAGATCACGCCTGCGCCGACATTGATGCAGAAATGTTTCTCGTCGATTTCGAAGTCATTGAGTCTCTTCAGGTCGATAAGAAGCTCGTTTTCGACATGGCAGTGTGAACGGGGGCCATAGAAACCTGTCGCGTACGGTACGTAAGGAACTTTATACCGGTTGCATATCTTTACGATTTTCTGTACATCTTCGGTTGTCTTCGGTAATGCCACCGCGTGAGGAATGGTGGTCATGACCCGCTCATATCCGAGACCGCTCTCGTAGCCTCCGGGCCCTGAGCGGTAGCCTTCACACAGTGCCGGATCTTCGGAGATATATTTAGCCCCGACTACCTGCTCTATTGCATTGTAAGCTGCTTTCACTATACTCATAGCCTTCCTCCTTATAATTCAACTGCGGCAGATATGAGCTCCGCAATATCCATTACTTTCACGCTGTCGCCATTCTCTTTGACTGCCTGGGAGAAATTGCTCTTGCACCATGGACACGCGGCCACGACGGCCTCGGCACTCACATGCTTCACTTCATCGATCCTGTGTTTTGCCGATACTGAGGCGAGATCAGGATAGGCCTCCATGGTCCCCCTGCCTGCTCCACAGCAGAACGCATTCTCTCTCGTCCTGGGCATCTCGACGAATTTTGCGCCGGGTATGGCATTCAGGATGTCTCTCGTCTGGATATAGAGACCCTTGGTCCCGCGCCTTCTCTTCAGTTCGGGCTCCACACAGCCCATCCAGCCCCGGGTGCCTTTCCATTCGATCCACGGATCGGCAAGTCTGCTCACGCCGCAGGAATCATGGTAGGTAAATCGTACGTCCACGGGCTTGGTGAGTTTCAACGAACCGGCCTTGATTGCCGCATCGGCGAACTCTACCAGATGAATTACCTCAAAACCGAGGTCTGCCGTGTTGATGTTGAGGAGCTTCGGGTAATCTACTTTCCACATGCGGTAGCCTTCCGCGCAGCTCAATACGACTTTTTTCGCTCCTGATGCCTTTACTGCTTCGATATTGCGTTTCGCCAACTCCCTGGCCTCGTCGAGCATACCGACGGAGGAGAGGGTATTTCCACAGCACCACTCATCTGCCATCAGCATGAAGGGCGTTTTGGAGGCGTTGAAGATCTTCGCCGTCGCCTTCGCGATCTCAGGGTGTCTGTAGGAGGCGGAACAACCGACGAAATAGAGCATGTCCGCTTTGTCGGCAACCTTGATGTCTTTTGTGATCCATTTCTTTCTGTTCTCGTGGGGAGCGCCGAATTGATTATGTTTGGTGGCGATGTTCTTGGCAATCTCTTTGTGCGCCGGCATCGGGCCCGCGCCGTCCTGCACTGCCCTTACTCTCATAGCCTCGAGGGTCAGACCTATTTCAAGGTCGAGGTTACGCTTGCAGGCTACGTCGCACGCGCCGCATAGAGGATCTGCGTAGACTATTTCGAGGAGCTTCGGGGTCCACTCCAGCTTCTTATCGATAATGCCGAGACCTATTCTCATCTTACCGAAAGCTCCATAAGAGTCGAAATCGTTCCAGTAATTGCTCGGGCATCGTACCGACCAATTCACGCCCGGCATGTAGGTATGCTCGACCCAATAGCAGCCTTTGCACTTGATGCAATGGTCCATGTCATACCTGAAAGTATCCAGTTTCCTTATATCAAGATCTACTGGTGTTTTTGGTGTATCATAGCGATCGCTTGGCATTTTTCCCTCCTTAGAAGACCAAATTTCCGGGGTTGAGAACGTTCTTCGGATCGACGACTTTCTTCACCCGTTTTAAAGCTGCCGTATATCCTGCGGCCTTGTCGAAAACCATGGGGGCAAGGACTCCATACGGCCTTGAAAAGAATGCGCCTTCGTTGAACAGCGCTGTTGCTGCGTCTTTATATATTGCTGCCACAAGCTCTTTTTCCTCTGCGTCATCGGCATCATAGAAAAAGCTGAACTCTACCTGGCAGGCCCTGTTGTGCTCGATAGGCTGAATGTGGCTTCCTATCTCGCCCATAGGATAATCGTATCTCGAGGCCACGAGCTCCATGACTTCCATGAACATGGGCACGCGATTCGGTTTCGTAATGAAGAAAAGGTTCTGACATCCACCCTTCACACTGTTCTTCCAGTAAGGCACGTCCGTCGGCCACGGCGCCCTGAGCATGGGCATCAGCTTACGGCCGAGTCCGGGAAAACCGGGCAGGTTGTCGGTGAGACCCATTTTCGGGAACTCATTTTTCAATACATCGGTAAGGAACTTCTCTTCATAGGCGAGCTTCTCTTCCGGCCTTCTTACGAGACCGCTGATAGTGAGAATGAGGGCCCAGGGGGGAAGCTTCGCTCTCAGTTCGTCGAAATCTTCACCCGAAGCGTCGGCCGCGATAGCCGCGAGGTCTACATTGTTCAACAGCAGACATTCCTGACCGATCCTTCTGGGAAGGATCCTGTAAAGGAAATTGATTGCATATTCAAGATCATAGACCGGCGCGAAGAAGATCTTGTCCATGGTGGGGATTGTCTCCATTTTCAAGCTCATCCAGGTAACGATTCCCATGGTTCCCTGGGCCTGCTGAAAAAGCCTGTAGAAATCGAGGCCGGGTCCGGAAGGATTGGCGCCTCTTGATTTTGAATCGGGAAATCCGTTTACGCTTGCGGAGCCGCATCTGAACAATTCACCGGTAGGCCATACGACTTCGATCGACTGCATGGGCTCGCCGTAATCATACACGATATTGGTGGGCACTTCCCTCTCCAATGTATCGGTAAGCACGGACCGTTCTCCATGGGGAAGCAACGGCATAATTACCCTGTGGCCTTTCTTGGCCAGCTCTTTGGTGAGCTGTTCCCACGTGACGCCCGCCTCGAACCTTACCAGACGGTTGTCAGTGTCGATTTCAAAAATCTTGTTCATTCTCTTAAGGTCGACGACAAGGCCGCCCTGCTTCGGTATGCTGCTGCCGTGAAAATGGACCGCGGAGCTTACCGGGACGACGGGAATATCCTTTTCGTTTGCCCATGTTACAATCTTACCTACCTCTTCGGAGCTTCCGGGCCATACTACGGCATCGGGGAGGCCGGGAGGAAGGAGGCTGTAATCCCGCGAATATTTCTCGCGATCCTTCATGCTGTCACTGACGTAATCGTTGCCTACAATCTTTGCAAGCTCATTCTTGATTTGCATTGTACCTCCTTGTTCTTAACCGTTTTTTCTTCTCTTTGTACTACACTTCGTCCGCACTACCCACTGCTCTTTATTTAAGACTGAATTGCCGGTCCCTCGGAGTAACGGACCTCGCGCACCGTTATGGGATTTTGCCTCTCCTTCGGCCGCCCGTCCCTTTAAGGACGGGATCGCGCGAGCCGGCCGGATAAGTCGGAACCTGGTCCCTGCCCCGGTGTATTATTCGAATACCATAAGGAACAATAAAAAGTCAATACGTTAACTATCAATATATTTACTGTCAATGCATTTATCTCTGGAGAATCGATTCGCAAGCTGCTATAATGCAGAATCCTTCAAGCATTATTTATAGTCAAGATGAGGTGACAACATGGGAATTACCTATCGAAGCGACCTGAGCGCCGATGAAAACGTGCTGATGGCCCTCGTAAGGGCCGCAGAGACTTTCAAGAGAGTGGTCTCCAATATCTTCCGGAAGCATTCGCTCTCTTTTCCCCAATATAATATGTTGAGGGTACTCGATGCATCCAAGGGCGGGCAGAGCCGCATCACCCATGTGAGCAGGATCATGCTCGTGCCGGTGGCCAATATGACCGGCATCGCGCGGCGTCTGGAGAAAAACGGTTTCATAGTCAGGAAGTCGGATCCCACCGATGAACGGGTCACCATCCTTGAGATCACGCCAAAGGGAAAAAGGACGCTCACCTATATCGAGAAGGAGCGTGACGATTATATGCACGCCATGCTGAGAGAGTTTGCCGACGACGAGAAACTCGCCCTCCTGGAGCATCTCAAACTTCTTATTAAAAACAGCAGAAGAATACCCTGAGAACTCTTCGGCTCCGCCCCTGAACATAAGATGGAAGTGCGTCAGGCGCCCCTCGAAAGGGGGAAGGGAATATCGATGATTTCGACGGGACATTCGGGGGCGCAAAACCCGCACTCCTCGCAGAGGTCCTCCCTCACATGAGCCTTGCCGTCCTCTCAGGTCAGGGCCCCCGGAGGACACACCTCCACGCAGTTTCCGCATCCCGTGCATTCTTCCTTATCGATAACAGGTATCATCAGATTTTCATCCCCACGCGATAACCGTCATGGATCGCGTTATTTATTCGTCTCGGCATCTTGCCGTCTCCGATATAATAGACTTCCCGTGCTGACCCGTCCCATACCGCTCCCGGCTCCTGCCTGGCATTTACTATGCCTTCACAGGCGATCGTGGTCTCTCCCGAAGGACCTGTAATCCGGATCCCCTCTCCGGTAATGTCAAGAATGCGGGTACCCGTCAGGAGCCTGACCTTCTTCTCCTTCATAAATCTCACGTATTGCCATAGATAGAAGGGGTTCACGTCCCGTCCGAGGCGGCTCCCCTCTTCCAGAATGGTGATCTCGAAATTGCCATTCCGCAGGAGGAATACGGCAACCCCAAGCCCTACCCCTTTTCCCCCTATGATAGCCAATCTCCCGGGAGGCTCTACCCCCTGGAGCATGACCTGTTCCGGTGAGAGCACCTGCATGGCGGACCCGAGGGGCGCCGGAGCTGCGCCGTGGGCCATAACCACCACATCCGCCCCTTCCCCGGCAATCATTTGAGGCGTACATTCAATGCCGAGACGGAAGTCGACCCCATGACGCCTGCATTGGCCTTCGAGCATGCGGACGGGCCGCAGAAGCTCCGCGGCCCCCTCGTCGACCTTCGCTGCGAGAAGCACCGCACCCCCGAGCAAGCCGTTCTTTTCGAAAACCGTTACCTTGTGGCCCCTTTCAGCGGCCACGGCCGCGCATTGAAGACCTGCCGGACCGCCGCCGACCACAATCACCTTCTTCGGCGCCTCCACTTTTGAGAAACCGTAATATCCCCATTCAGGATCCCTTTCCCTGCCCAGGGTGGGCCGGACCGAGCACCCGATGGGCTGGTGGAAATAGAGCCTCGAAAAACAGAGATTGCAGGCGATGCACGGAATGATCTCCTCTTCTCTCCCTTCCCGCGCCTTCTTCGGAAGCTCCGGGTCCGCGATCATGGGACGGCACGCCTCCCAGAAGTCAATCCTCCCCTCGGAAATGGCTTTTTCGGGTATGGAGGGTAGAAACTGGCGAAAGGCCATCATGACCGGGACTTTGACCTCTTTCTTTATTGCCTCCGCCACGTAAAGCCAATGGCCCATCGGCACGTCTCTCGTAATCACCGACTGGGACGATTCGTGCCACCCGATGGTAACACTGAGATAATCCGCGCCGGCCTGTTCCGCGATCTTGAAGCTTTCCAGGCTCTCTTCAAAACTGTTCCCTCCCCTGTCGTCGAGAAGCTCGAGCCCGCAAAGCCGTATGCCCACGGGGAAGGTATGACCGACCTCTTCCTTGATTGCGCCGAGTATCTCTACCATAAGGCGGCAACGGTCCCGGATATTTCCCCCGTATGCGTCCTCTCTTTTATTGGTATAGCGGGAGACGAAAGTGGAGATGAGATACCCCACGATCCCTGAAATCTCTATCATGTCGTACCCCGCATCAACCCCTCTTCTCGCAGCTTTCACATGGTCCGTGATCGATTGCCTGATCTCTGCCGCGGTAATCTCCCTTGGTTTCTTGAAGTACGAGAGCTTCTGTGCGACGGGCGAAGCCATGAGGCTGTAGTCAAGCTCCACCCCGCCTTCTCTCCCGCAGTGCAGGATCTGCAGGCACGAGAGGGCCCCGTTGTCTCGTATCACATCGGCAATACGCGCGAGACCCGGAACAAAGGCATCGTCATAGATAGCCATCATTCCCTTAAAGCCCTTTCCCTCCCCCTTCGGGTCCGGATAGGCGCCCTGGGTCGTGACAATGCCGGCGCCGCCCCTCGCCTGGGCCTCCATATAGGCTATTTCCCTGTCACTGACAAAGCCGTCTCCAAAGGGAAAATTTGTCTCCGTTGCTGCATATTTGACCCTGTTCTTTGCGGTAAGTTTCCCGATCCGGCCCGGGGAAAAGATGTGGGGGTATTTTTCCATGTCACGTCCTTGCGGTTAATTTTTAAATCATGTCCTGCACACGTTTAACACACGCTAAAATGGAGTGTCAAGCACTTATTATTGCTTGATTTTCCGCTTCACCTTCGCGTAGACCTCTACCGCGGATTTCCCCTCCAGGGGGCAGACATACTCGCAGATCCCGCATCCGTTGCAGAGGTCCTCCACGATGTAAGGCTGCTTCACCGTGACAGTCTTCCCCTCAAAATTCTTCATTTCCACAGGTTCGGTCCGGATGGCCTTCTCGGGGATGGGACAGTGCTCTTCGCACACAATGCAATCTATCTTCTTCGCATAGGGGAGACAGTGGTTCTTATCGAAGGCGGCAGCGCCTATGATATTTTTCTTCTTCTTTTCCAATGGTTGGTTCGGTATGGCCCCGGTGGGGCAGACCTGGCCGCAGAGGTTGCAGTTATACTCACAATAGCCGAGACGGGGGATCAGGACGGGCATAAAAAAGCCGTAGAGGCCGGCCTTATGATAATCGGGATAAAGGGCGCTCTTAAGGCACACCTTCATACACTCACCGCACCGCACGCATTTTTTCAGAAACTCCGCCTCATTTTGAGCCCCCGGCGGCCTCAAAAGCCTCTCCTGATTGGAGGGGGAAGAAAAGGAGAAGGCGCGGCTGAGAAAAAACCCGGAGGCAAGTCCGCCCAGGAGAACTCTTCTCTCCATCACGGGGGGTGCCTCCTTCGCGACTGCCCCTTTTGGCCTCTTCAACGTGAAATTGACGCGATGGAACCTACATTTCACCTCACACTCCATGCAGAGTATGCATTCTTCCTTCTTGAGAATCTCAGAATCGAAGCTGGTGGGGCATATGTCGGCGCACTGTCCGCAATCGGCACAGACCTTTCCCGGACGCCGTCTGAAAATGGAAAATTTACTCAATAAACCGAGGAGGGCGCCGAGAGGGCAGAGGTTGCGGCACCAATTCCGGGATTCATACCTTTCGAGAAAAAGGATGAAGAGAAAAAGACCGAAGGAGAGGAATGCGAGAGGATAGAAAGTCTCCCGAAAAGGCAGTACATAATCCCTGATGAACCCGTAAGCCGGCTCGATAAAATCTCTCTTTTCCCCGATGAGGCCATAGAGGCCGGTCCAGCCCGAGCGGACCGTATAACCGAGGAGCGGGTAGAGAAAGAAGGTGAGGGCCCTCACCAATATGGCGATGGGATCGAGAATACCTGCAAGATTCACATTAAAGAGGGCGGCGAAAAGCAGGGGGAGAAGGAGGTAGTACTTGACGTTCCCCTGTAACATTCTTATGGGTCCCTTTTTTCTGATCTTTCTTGTCGCCATGTCGATTATGGTTCCGAGGGGGCAGATCCACCCGCAGAAAAATCTTCCCAGGATTGCGGAAAAAACGATCATGAGCACGCCCGGGAGCAAAAGCCAGGTCAGGGCCTTTTCCGCGAAGAGGTAACTCGCGGTCACAAGGGGATTTGCCCTGAAGAAACTGTTGATGGCAATGGAAATCTCATCCTTCCCTCTATACTCGGTAGTGACGAAGAGTATAAGGAAAAGGAAGAGAAAGATGAGCTGAGATATAAAAGCAATGTTTATCCTTGCCTTACGGGGTTGTTCGTTGTTCACCGTTTTTCCTTCTCGTGATCAGGCTTTTATTATCTTAATCTTATTAAGGTTCATTTCACCGAGCCCCCTTTTATACGCGGTAAGGGTGGTGGAAATATCCTGGGGACTGAGGTTGAAAAATGTTGTCCCATACGCATCGGCAGCCACGATATCGGTGGAGGCAATTATCTTGTTGAGGACTTTCACGTCCTTGAGGCTTCCCCCCTGGGGTCCATGGTTAAGAAGGATCCTGGTGGCATCGATAATGACGAGGTGGCTTTTCACCACGCTGCTCACGTCCGAAAGGGCGTCGTCCATGCCCCGGTGCAGGTAGCCCCTGTTTCCCCCCATGATGCCCATCATATTCTTGAGTCCAAGAGTCAGCTTCGTGAGATTATGGTGCTTGGCAACGGGGACATTAATGAACACGTTGGCACTCAGGGCCTCGTCGTAGAGCTCCCATTCCTTGAGAAAAATGCCGTTGAGCTTCGTCATCTTATACCGCTCGCTCTCCACGTGCTTCATCTCCACATTTTTGAGCCCTTTGAGCGCGGTCTGAATCCCGCTGTTCTCGTAGCACCTTCTCGGGTCATTGCATGTATTATCGAAGACCTTCACCTTTTTTGCCCCCGCCTTGACGCACTCCTCGGCTATGGTTTTCACTACCACGGGATGGGTGCATGCGGCGAATTCGGGTTTTCTGTCCCAGCCGATATTCGGCTTGATGACCACTACGTCGCCGGGCTTCACGAACTTCTGAAAACCGCCCAGGGCGGCAACCACATTCCTTGTGATGGCGGCGTAATCAGTGCCTTCCGAGAGGGCGACTATTGACGGGTCTTTGGCAAAGGCTCGTGCCGGCAGACTGCCGAGCACCACCGATGAGAGGGCAAATTTCAAAAAATCTCTTCGTTTCATGGTACCTTACCTCCAGGTCGCCCGTGTAGATGCGACAATAGATTTTCACGTATCCTGCTCCTTGTCAATAGGGCCCTCACCTGCACCCGGGGGGTTACAATCCTTTGAGCACCTCGTAGAGGACCGAAAAATCGAGCTGGTCTTTGCCGCCTTTAAAAGTCAGGGCAAATAGCTCCTTCACCGGACTACCCGTGAAGAGGGGCCTTTTTAACGTCCTTGCAAGGTCTTCCAGGTAATGGAGATCTTTGTATATGAGGGCGGATGAGAAATGGGGGGAGAAATCCCCGGTCAGAAGCTTCTTTCTCTTTGCATTGAGGACGCCGGAATTCCCCGCACCTGCAGCGAATATATCGAGGACCTGCTCTTTGTCCACCCCGGCCGCCTCCCCGAAAACCATTGCCTCCGAAATAGCGGCCATAAATGTGCCGAGGAGGAGGTTATTTATCAGTTTCATCTTTGTCGCCGTTGAAGGCCGGGGAAGATAAAATATATTTTTCCCTATAATTTCGATGAGCGGCCTTTGCTGCTCATAGGCATCCTTCTCTCCGCTTACGAGGACGGTCAGGTTACCTTCCGAGGCAGGCACCACGCTTCCCAGTACGGGGGCCTCGAGATATCGGCCGCCCTTCTCCCGGACCCTTTGATGAAAGGCAGCCACCCGGTCGAAATGATTGGTGGTGGTATCGATGATCGTTTTTCCTGAAAGGTCCCCTTCCATAAAACCACCGGGACCAAAAATCACCTCTTCCACTGCCTTGCTGTCAAAGAGGTTGAGAAAGACTACGTCCACTTCCCCGAGAACCTTTACGGGGCTTTCTGCCACGGGGGCGCCGAATTCAACCGCCTTCGCCCTGGTCCGGTTCCAGACCATAAGCTCCACGCCCCGGGAAACAAGTCTTTTCGCAATCGTCTTTCCGAGAGTACCGAGTCCGATAAATCCTGTTTTCATGCCCAGCCTCCTGATTCATTCGGGGAATCAATAGCGCTCCCAGCGCGGCTGCCGCAGCAGTCAAAAAAGACGGAAGCCGCCACCCCGTTCTTCTCAAAGGATTCTTTCAATGCCTGCGCCGTATCCACAAAATAATCTTCCTCGAGGAACCGGGTCAACCCCTGCAGGCGGTAGAGACCTATTACTTTTCGTGAATAATTGAGCTTATCGATACACACTTCATCGACCACACCGTAAAGGAGCCCTGCGAGGCGATCCGGGTCAAGGGGGAGCATGGGTCCTATGAAGGCATAGGTGCGAATGCCTTCCCCATGGAGAACTTTCAGCGCTTTTACCCTCGATTCAATCGGCGGAGCGGAGGGTTCGAACAATTCTCTCACCTCATCACTATCCGTGGTGACCGTGATGCCTACTTTGATGGAAGGGAGGGCTTTGAAGAGGTCTTTATCCCTGGTACATAAGGGGGAGCGGGTAAGAATATTCACCTCGAAAGGCGAATCTCGGAGCGCCTCGAGACATCCTCTCGTAATCCGGTACTCTCTCTCGGCAGGCTGGTAGGGGTCGGTGACCGTGCCTACAAGGAGGGACCCGCCTTTCTTCCTCGCGACCTGCCTCCGGAGCACTTCCGGTCCGTTCACCTTCACGTCCACAAACGAGCCCCAGGGCTCCATATGGCCGGTGAAGCGTTTCATAAATGTGGCATAGCAATAGGCGCAGGAGTGCTCACATCCCACGTAAGGATTGATGCAGTAATCAAAGCCTTCGATTCCGGTGCGGGTGAGGATCGATTTTACGATTATCTCTCTTCTGTCCATGGGCGACCCGGGAAAGCGTGCTTTTGCGGGTGAGAATCCGAGGACCCAAAGCTGCTATCCCTATTATTTTAATATACAATAATCCCCGGTCCCTTACAACCCGGCCCGGGGGTAAATTGGCGTCCTCTTCGTTTCGGGAGATGGCCGACCTGCACGTGCTCCGCCAGACGGGGTTGGGCATTTGCGTGCCCTTGACCGCCCTTCGATCCGGAGTAAGTCGAAAAAAACCGATTCTATTGCGTTCCGGGGCTAAGAAAAGATTCCGCGTATTCGAGTGCCTCACCCTTATCCCTTATCTCTCCGGAGATCTGCCTCTCCCGGATGTCCGCCAGGATCATCCCCACCAGCGGGCCGGCCCTGAATCCGAGGGAGAGCAGATCGCGGCCGCTCACCAGGACCGGCAGGGGCTCTCTTTTCCAATCGAAGTACATGTGAAGCACGTCCTTGCATCTGGATTCGACGCGGGCTGTCGATTCATTTTCGCTCCCGCCCGAACTGCCGTACATGTCGCACATGGTGTGAACGAGAAGGAGCGGGGTCAATTCCCCCATTTTATACACGAGCCGTCGCACCGCCCTCTCGGTCGACTCGCTGCCGCTTATGAGAAAAACCCTCATGTGGTGCTCTATGAGAGTGAGAACAGCTTTTATCTCGTGGGCGCTGAACCGCAACCCCTCCATGACGCGCTCTGCCATATTGCAGGAATATTTTTCGTGGTAAAAGAAATGGACCGCCTCTTTCTCGGGATCGTAGGAAAAAGTGACCGCCTTCCCCAAATCGTGGAAAAGGAATGCATAACCTACGCTCTTCAGATCCTTTTCAGGCAACCCGTAGAGGGCGCCGTATTTTTTCAGGTACCTGAATCCCTCCACCATGTGTCGATAAGTCCCAAGAGCGAATCCCTTTTCCTCGTCCATCTTCCGGAGAGCCTCGAGATCGGGGATAAATTCGAAAAGGAGACCCGTCTCCTCCAACATCTTTATCCCCTCATGGGGCATCGGAGAGGTTATGATCTGGTCGAATTCGGATTTTATCCTTTCGGGAGCGGACTCGTGGATATGGCCTTTCAGCACGGTTACGGCGGCGATAAGTTCCGGGTCGAGGGAAAAATTCTCCAGGGTCGCATAATGACGGACCGCCTTGAGCATCCTTAGCGGATCATCGAGCAACACCTGGCTGCGCGGGCATCTGATGGTCCTTCTCGCGAGATCCGTGAGTCCCCCGAGGGGATCTACGATCATATCGCGCTTCAAATCGTAGGCAATGGCATTGACCGTAAAATCACGCCTCCGGCAGTCATCCTCCACCGTGCCTTCGAAGGAATTAATATCAAGGGAAAGGGTTCCGACGATTATTCTGTGGGTATGGATCGGCTTCTTCCCGAGAACGAACGAGGAGGCGCCGAAAAGGACCTCGAATACCTTGAGGTCCTTTTCCTGATCGATAATAAAATCATAATCACGGGGGGAACTTCCCAGTGCTATCTCCCTGATCGCGCCCCCTACCAGATAGATATTGCCCTCGAAACACCCGCTTCCTACTTTCTTTATGACCGCCTGTTCTTTGATCCTCTCGGTGAGGTCGCGAAGCAGTACGTCCGACAATGAACGCTATACCTTCTCGGCGAATTCCACGAGGCCTCTCGCCATCCGCTTTACGGAATCGGTAATGTCGATATAGAGATAGGATGCCTTGGGCATGCAGACACCCGTGATGAGGCGGTTCTGATGGACCACCGAATACTCGTCCACAAGGTTGTTCAGATCTTCCTTGCCTTTCTTGATCGCCGCCAGCAGGTGGGGGTTCTTTGTAACCACGTAATCGATTAAATCTTTTACCTGTCCGCCAATGAGACCGAAAAGCCCTTTCAATTCCTTCTGGGCCTTCTCACTGAAAAGCGTATTCGATTCGATTTTAATCTCCATCCTGTCCATGACGTTGTCCAGGCCAAGGGCAACGGTTTGAAAGGCGATCACGAGGCTCACGAATTTCTTTTCCGTTTCCCCCTTGTCTACTTCGCCTATAATTTTTTCGGCATAATCGAGACGCGCCTTCAGGAGATTCCTGAATTTTTCGTGCTCTTCTTTTACCATTTTGACGTTTACCGAGAAGAAGCCCCGCCTGACGCTTTCCATCACGGTCAACATATCTTTGAACAGTTCGCTGAATTTCTGGTCCATCTCTCTTTCTTCCATAACCCCTCCTCAAGATAAGCGCATTGGATTCCTATTTATAGCATACGAAGCGCCGTATGTCAGCAGACTTGCAAAAAGAGAGCGGCAAAAAATTTTCCCTGTACCCTCACTGTGTTTCCCTCGGGAAAACTATTCGGAGATGATGGTACGCAGGACTTCGCTCAGTTCCTCTATCTTGAAAGGCTTGGTGATGATGCCGGAAAATCCGTACTTTCTGAATTCCGCCATGACCGGATCATTCGAATACCCGCTCGAGACAATCCCTTTGACACGCGGGTCAAGGTCGATCAGCTTCTGGATCGTCTCCTTTCCGCCCATCCCGCCGGGTATGGTGAGGTCGAGAATCACGACGTCAAAGGGCCGGCCGGAATTTCTCTCCTCCTCGTACATTTCGATCGCCTCGTCCCCGTTCTTCGCAAAGGCGGCGTCATATCCCAGGGCCCCTAATATCTCGGCTGTGATTTCCCGGATCATCTCTTCGTCGTCCATGAGCAGCACCCGGCCTTTGTGCGGCGATTGAACCCCATCCGCCCCGTTGCCTTCAGTTGAATCGCTTTCATAGGCAGGAAGATAGACGGCAAAAGTGGTCCCCTCTCCTACGATCGATTCGACCTTGATATATCCGCTATGCTTCCTCACAATGGAATAACAGATCGCGAGCCCCAGGCCCGTTCCTTTCTTGCTTCCCATCTCTTTCGTCGTGAAATAGGGATCGAAGATCTTCGGCAGGTAGGTCCCCGGAATTCCCGGTCCCCGGTCGTTAATATCGATGCGCACGTAAAGGCCCTGATCGAGGGAGAGGTCGTTGTCCGCCCCGAGGGCGATATTTTTTGCACGGATCGATACGACGCCGCCTGAAGGCATGGCCTCCTTTGCATTGACGATTACGTTGTGAATCACCTGCCGAATCTGCCCCTCATCGATCTCCACAGGGAAGAGATCGTCCGAGATTTCATAGTCACATTTTACATTCGACCCGCTTAAAGACAGGTTTACCGAATCCTCTATCAGGCGGTTTATGGAGACGACCCGCTTGAAAGGTTCTCCCCCCTTTGCAAAAGTCAATAATTGCTGAGTCAAATCCTTGGCTCTCATTGTCGCTTTTTCCGCATCTTTCAATCGTTTTACCGCTTTGTTTTCCGGGTCGATGGACATCCTGGCCAGGGTTATGTTCCCCAGCATGACGGTCAGGATGTTATTGAAATCATGGGCAATGCCGCCTGCAAGGGTTCCTATCGATTCCAGCTTCTGGGACTTGATCAGATTTTCCTCCATCCGTTTCCGGTCGGTGATGTTGCGGGAAATGGTGGCTACCGACACGATAGTCGATCTTTCGTCTTTGATAGGGTAGCGGTTTACATTATACCAGAGCTTATCCCCATCGACCGTAATCTCCTCTTCGGTGGTGAGGCTCTTGCCTGTCTCGAACACGTAATTCAGGTGCTGCATCATCCTCGATGCCTCGGTAGGCTGGAAAACCAGGTGGGGCGTTTTGCCGAGGATCGTATCGCTTTCATAGCCGTACCGGTGGGTGCCGTTGTAATAGAGGAAAGTCCCTTTCCTGTCCTGAAGGGTTATGACGTCATTCGTGCCCTCGATAAGGAGCCTCAGACGCTCTTCCGACTCTTTAAGCCTCTGCTCGCCCCGTTTCCGTTCCGTAATATCCCGGGAGCAACCCACAATCCCCGCAAATTGTTCTCTATCGTCATAGACGGGGGCATTGTAGATCTCGAGCCACACTTTCTCACCCTCCAGGGTGATCATCCTTTCGAATTTGAAAGGCCTGCAGGCGTTCTTCGTCTCCACGTCGCCGGCGCCGTAAATATTTTCAGGAGCAGTCTCATCACCGTGCCCGCCGAGAAGGGTGATCTCCCTGTCGGTCCTGCCGAGGCATTCGTCCTGGGAACATCTGAGGACCCTCCGGCAATGGGGCTTGCTGCTGAATACATATCTGAAATCTTTGTCTTTGTAATAGACCATATCCTCCATCTGGCCCGTCATGATATCGAGGATACGGCTCTGGTGCTCGAGCTCCTCCTGGGTCTTCTTCCTTTCGGTCACATCGATTATTACCCCCACGATGCCCCCGACGGAGCCGTCAGATTTTTTGAATAATCCTTTATTGTTCACCACGTTGCGGACACTGCCGTCGGCATGGGTGAATCGGTATTCACGGCTCACCCTGCCTCCGTTGCTCATGAGGTCGAGGTCTTCGTCATGATGCATCCGGGCCTCATCCTTCGGAAGTATATCGGAGACGGATTGGCCGATAATATCCTTACGGGCCAGACCGTGATATTCGAGGAATGCATTGTTCGCTCCGAGGTACCTGAAGTCGGCTCCTTTGTAGAAGACGGGTGCAGGGACGGCGTCTATAAGGGTCTGAAGAAAATGGATCTGGGCCTGAAGCGGAATTTCCGCCTCGTCCGCGGCGCCCGCCTTTTTCCGGGCATACTCAAGGCGCTCACGAAGGGAACGAATCTCCTTTACGAGCTGCTCCTTCGGTTTCTCCTCATCTCTCATGGAATTGTCCGGGAATGCCGTTTTAGCCCCCCCTTCTCAAGGGCATATAAATTATAATTCCCTTTGACCCTCCTTGTAAATACTTTTAATAAAGTCAAAAACTCAAAAGGCCGGACCCGGGGAGCCCCCCCCACGTTCGTAATAAGTATGGCAAATACAAACGATTTCTGCTAGAATATACCGGTTATTTCGGTGCAAATATGGATACATACGATGTCATTGTCATAGGAGCGGGCCACGCGGGCTGCGAGGCCGCACTCGCCGCATCCAGGATGGGGAGCAGAACACTGCTTATCACCATGAATCTCGATCACGTGGCGCTAATGTCCTGCAATCCCGCCATAGGCGGTCTCGGCAAAGGTCATCTCGTGAAAGAGATCGATGCCCTGGACGGCGAGATGGCGAAAAATATCGACGCCACCGGAATTCAGTTCAGGGTGCTGAACATGAAGAAAGGTCCCGCAGTCCGCTCCACGAGAATCCAGGCTGATAAGGCGCGTTATTCTTTGCGGATGAAGCAGCGGGTCGAGTCACAGGAGAACCTCTTCGTCAGGCAGGGCCTCGTGGAGCGTCTCCTTGTCGAGAACGATAGGGTGAGGGGAGTTTCCACGCTTTGGGGCGAAGAATTCGAATCGACGACCGTGGTCATTACTGCGGGCACGTTTCTGAGGGGGCTCATCCATGTGGGACTCGAGACTTTCGAGGCGGGACGAATGGGTGATTCGCCGTCGGTGAATCTCTCGCTCTGCCTTCGCGACCTCGGATTCGAGATGGGAAGACTCAAAACAGGGACATGTCCCCGTCTCGACGGCAGGACCATCGATTTCTCAAGGCTGGAGCCCCAGCACAGCGATGACCCGCCAAAGCCCTTTTCTTTCCTCACTTCATCCCTGCCCATGAGAAGGGTGCCCTGTTACATAGGGTATACGAACGCTTCCACCCATGACGTCATCAGATCGGGTCTCGACCGCTCGCCCCTCTATACGGGAAAAATAAAAGGGACGGGAGTACGGTATTGCCCTTCTATAGAGGATAAAATCGTCCGCTTCAAAGAAAGGGAGCGACATCGTATTTTCGTGGAACCCGAAGGGCTCGACACCGCCGAGTACTATCCCAACGGCCTCTCCACGAGCCTTCCTCTCGATATCCAGCTTGCCATGCTGCGGACGGTTACGGGACTGGAGCACGTAGAGATTACACGCCCCGGATATGCCATAGAATACGATTACGTACCCCCGACCCAGCTGATGCCGACACTGGAAACAAAAAATATAAAGAACCTCTTTCTCGCGGGACAGATAAACGGCACCACCGGCTATGAGGAAGCGGGCGCCCTGGGTCTTATGGCGGGCATCAATGCGGCCCTCAAGGCTAGTGGGGAGGGAGAATTCATCCTCGGCAGGGAGGAGGCATACATAGGTGTGATGATAGACGATCTCGTCACGAAAGGCGTGGACGAGCCCTACCGGATGTTTACCTCGAGGGCGGAGCACAGGCTCCTTCTCCGGGAGGATAACGCAGACCTCCGGCTTACCGGGAAGGGCTATGAAATAGGACTGGTGAGAAAAGAAAGATACGAGGCAACCAGGGAAAAGGCGGCAAAGATCGGGAATGCCCATGCCCTGCTCCGGTCGGTAAGATTCACCCCCACAAAAGAGACCAATTCCCTGCTCAGGGAAGCCGGCATGGAGGGGATAAAGAACCCCGCCACCCTCGAGGAGTTGCTGAAGAAACCCGAATGCACCATGGAGAATATAAAGAGGCTGGAAAAAAGGCTCCTCCTCGTTGAAGAAGATATTGCTTATCACGTTGAGTTGAATGTAAAATACCGTGGTTATACGGACAGACAGCTCGATATGGTAAGGAAAGCGAAGAGACTGGAGGACCAGAGAATCCCTTCAGGCTTGGAATACGCGGAAATTTCAGGGCTTTCCAGGGAAATGGTGGAAAAATTCTCGCGCATAAGACCCTTTTCTCTGGGCCAGGCTTCCCGGATACCGGGAGTCACTCCCGCTTCCATTACGGCATTGCTCATTCATTTTAAAAAGAAGGGCATTTTATAGATATGATCAAAGAGGAGAAGAACGCCGTCATCGAATATCTCTCACGATTCGATGTGGATGTTTTCGGAATTGCAGATTTTTCCAAATATGACAAGGAGGTCGTGGATCTCCCTGATGACGTGCGCTCCCTTTATCCCTTTGCCATATCTTTCGGCATGGTTCTATCGCGGGGGGTGCTGGAGACGGTGCGGAAAGGACCCAATCCCCTCTATCTCCACCATTACCGCCAGGCAAACAGCCGCCTCGACCGGATTGCATACCTCCTCTCCCGGGAAATCGAGAGGGCGGGCTATAGAAGCCTGCCCCTGGGGGCATCCCAGGTCGTCGACTGGAGGAACCAGAAAGCACATCTTTCTCACAAGCACGTGGGGGTATTGGCAGGGCTGGGCTGGATCGGAAGGAATAATCTTCTCGTACATCCTTCTTTCGGTTCCCATCTCCGCTACAATACAGTACTCACCGATATGCCCCTCGAGGCCTCCGTGCCGCTGGACGAGGGCTGCGGAAACTGCAGGGCCTGCGCAGAGGTCTGCCCGGCGGGCGCGATAAAAGACGACCCGGTTCAATTCGACCATATGGGGTGTTATCACATGATTACGGAATTAAAAAATAAGAGAAATATCGGCCACCATATCTGCGGGATATGCGTTGAGGCTTGCAAGGGGGTAAGATGAAGGCGCTCATTGCACTTGAAGACGGCACCATATTCGAAGGCAGGGCCTTTGGCGCGGAAGGCGAGAAGGAAGGCGAAGTCGTCTTCAACACGAGCATGACAGGATATCAGGAGATCATGACCGACCCGTCCTATAAAGGGCAGATCGTCACCATGACCTATCCTCTTATCGGCAACTATGGAGTGAACGCCGAGGATGTGGAATCGGACATCCCCAAGATCGAAGGGTTTATTGCCCGTGAATTCAGCAGGCTCACGAGCAATCACAGGGCCGAGGACGATTTATCAAATTATTTCAAAGAACACGGCATCACAGCCATCGAAGAGATCGATACGAGGGCCCTGACAAAGCACCTGAGGGTAAAAGGAGCCATGAGAGGCATCATCTCCACTCTCGATCTCAATCCTGAGAGTCTCATCGAGAAAGCCCGCACTTCCAGGAGCATCGTGGGCAGGGACCTCGTGCGGGAAGTGACATGCAAGACGCCTTACGTATTCGGCGAAGATTCAGGCGACCTCAGGTGCGTGGTCATGGATTACGGGGTGAAAGCCAATATTCCGAAAATGCTCAAGAACGAAGGTTGCCATGTCACGGTAGCGCCGGCCGATATGAAGGCGGAGGATATTCTGGCCATGGCGCCTGACGGCATCCTCCTGTCCAATGGTCCCGGCGATCCCGAAGCAGTCACCTACGCGATCGAGGAGATAAGGAAACTTCTCGGAAAGGTCCCCCTCTTCGGTATCTGCCTGGGTCAGCAACTCCTCGGCCTCGCCTACGGCGGCGTCACCTATAAGCTGAAATTCGGACACAGGGGAGCCAATCAACCCATAAAAGACCTCAAGACCGGCAGGGTCCATATCGCCTCGGAGAATCATGGCTTCGCGGTCGACGTGAATTCCATAAAAGACCAGCCCGTGAGGGTGACCCATGTCAATCTTAACGATAATACGGTAGAGGGGATTGAGCACGAGGTGTATCCGATATTTTCCGTTCAGTTTCATCCCGAAGCCTCTCCCGGACCCCATGATTGCTATGGCTTATTCAGAAAATTCAGAGATATGATGGAATCATTCAAGAAGGAGAAGTATGCCTAAGAGAACAGATATCAAGAGCGTCCTCATTATAGGATCGGGACCCATCGTAATCGGCCAGGCGTGCGAGTTCGACTACTCGGGCAGTCAGGCATGCAAGGCGCTGAGGGAAGAAGGGTACCGGGTGATTCTCGTAAACAGTAACCCCGCGACCATCATGACCGATCCTGATATGGCCGACAGGGTATATGTTGAGCCCCTTATCCCCGAGATACTCGAAGAGATTATAAAAAAGGAGAGACCCGACACCATTCTGCCCACCATAGGCGGACAGACCGGCCTCAATCTCGCCACAATTCTCTCTGAACGGGGCATCCTCGGCCGTTATAATGTTGAGCTTATCGGGGCCGATTATGCGGCCATCAGAAAAGCCGAAGACCGCGAAGAGTTCAAGGCGGCAATGGAAAGAATCAACCTGGAGGTGCCGAGAAGCGGCCTTGCCCATAACATGAAGGACGCCAAAAAGGTAACTAAAGAAATCGGCTTCCCCCTCATCATCCGGCCGAGCTATACCCTGGGCGGCACCGGCGCATCGGTGGCATATAATATCGAAGAGTTTGAATCCCTCGCCCAAAGAGGCCTCGAAAGCAGCATGATCAGCGAGATCCTCATCGAGGAGTCCGTGATCGGCTGGAAGGAATATGAGCTCGAGGTCATGAGGGACAAGAACGACAATGTGGTCATCATCTGCTCCATAGAGAATTTTGACCCCATGGGCGTCCATACAGGCGACAGCATTACCGTGGCCCCGGCCCAGACCTTGACCGATAAGGAATATCATAACATGCGCGATGCCTCCATCCGCATTATCAGGGAAATAGGCGTTGAGACCGGGGGCTCCAACATCCAGTTCGCTGTAAACCCTGCAACAGGAAGGATGGTGGTGATCGAGATGAACCCGAGGGTATCGAGAAGCTCCGCCCTCGCGTCAAAGGCAACCGGCTTCCCTATCGCAAAGATTGCCGCAAAGCTCGCTGTCGGCTATACCCTTGACGAGATACCCAACGACATCACAAAAAAGACCCCTGCCTCCTTCGAGCCCACGATCGATTACTGCGTGGTCAAGATACCGCGCTTCACCTTCGAAAAATTCAGGGGCGCAGACGAGACCCTCACGGTTTCCATGAAATCGGTGGGAGAGGCAATGGCCATCGGAAGGACTTTCAAGGAGGCCCTGCAGAAGGGATTAAGATCGCTTGAAACAGGGGTCTTCGGTCTGAATGACGACCGCCTGCCCGGCATCGACGACCATGAGTGGATAAAACAGAAGCTTATCAGGCCCAACAAAGACCGTGTTTTTTATATACGCCATGCGATCCGCCTGGGCTTCGATATCGATGAGATAAATGCGATCTCCGGCATCGACCGATGGTTTCTCAAGAACATCGAGGACATCGTCACCTTTGAGCGGGAGTTGGAGCTCTACCGAAAAGAGCTGCCCCTCTTTTCCGATTCCAGGCAGGTCCTCTCGGAAGAACTGATGATAAAGGCAAAGAAGTTCGGATTCTCAGACCGCCAATTGGGCGCCATCCTGGGCCATTCGGAGGAAGAGGTGCGGGCATGGAGACTCGGCAAAGGCATACGGAGCGTCTTTAAGCTCGTCGATACCTGCGCCGCTGAATTCGAGGCCTATACCCCTTATTATTACTCCACCTATGAGATCGAAGACGAGTCAAGGGAGTCGACCAAAGAAAAGATCATGATCCTGGGGGGCGGTCCCAACCGGATCGGTCAGGGCATAGAGTTCGACTACTGCTGCGTCCATGCCGCCTTCGCCCTGAAAGACCTGGGTTATGAGACCATAATGGTGAACAGTAACCCCGAGACGGTGAGTACCGACTACGATACCTCCGATAAGCTCTATTTCGAGCCTCTCACCTACGAAAACGTGCTGGATATCATTCAGAAAGAAAAACCTGCGGGAGTGATCGTCCAGTTCGGCGGCCAGACTCCCCTCAATCTCGCCGTCTCGCTCCAGAAGGCAGGCGCCCCGATCATCGGCACCACGCCCGAAAGTATCGACGTCGCCGAAGACAGGGACAAATTCAAGACCATGCTCCAGAAGCTCCGCCTGACCCAACCGGAGAACGGCATCGCCGTCAGCTTTAATGAGGCACAAGAGGTGGCCAACACCATCGGCTATCCCGTGGTAGTGAGACCTTCATATGTTTTGGGCGGAAGAGCCATGGAGATCGTGTACGATGAGACGGACCTCAAATCATTCATGATAAAAGCCGCCGAAGCGTCGCCGGACCGCCCCATACTGATCGACAAGTTCCTCGAAGACGCTCTCGAAATCGACGTGGATGCCGTTTCTGACGGCGAAACGTGCGTGGTTGCAGGGATCATGGAGCATATCGAGGAAGCGGGCATCCATTCGGGCGACAGCGCCTGCGCCCTTCCCCCTTACTCTCTGGATGATGCGGTCATAGAGAGGATAAAGAAGGATACTTACATGCTCGCGAAGGAGCTTCATGTCATCGGGCTCATGAATATCCAATATGCGGTCAAGAACGATGTCGTCTATGTGCTCGAGGTAAATCCCAGGGCCAGCCGGACCATCCCCTTCGTAAGCAAGGCCACGGGCATACAGTGGGCCAAGGTGGCTGCCAAACTGATGGTGGGCATGAAGCTCAAGGACCTCGGCATCACGAAAGAAATCGAGATCACCCACGTGGCGGTGAAAGAATCGGTCTTTCCCTTTAACAAGTTTGCGGGTGTCGATACGATCCTCGGTCCCGAGATGAAGTCTACGGGAGAGGTAATGGGCATCGACGTGAACTTCGGGGCCGCCTTCTGGAAGGCCCAGCTCGGGGCCGGCCAGGACCTCCCGTCCGAGGGAAACGTCTTCGTGAGCGTCAAGAACAAAGATAAAAGAAACGTCATATTCATTACCAAGAAACTCTCCGACCTCGGTTTCCGTATCTATGCCACAAGGGGCACGGGAAAGGTGTTGGCGAACAATGGGATTGAAGTGAAGTTCGTCCACAAGGTTTCCGAAGGAAGACCTCACATAGTCGACATGATCAAGAACGGTGAGATCAACTTCATCATCAACACGCCGAGCGGCAGAAATCCGAAACAGGATGAAGTCCTTATACGGTCCGGAGCGGTGCAGTATAAAATACCCTACACCACCACGCTCTCAGGCGCCCAGGCGGTAGTGAACGCCATAGAGTGCATGAAAAAGGAGAAGCTCCAGGTAAGGGCATTACAGGATTATTACCCGTAACAGGGGTCGTGCCTTCATCTTTTGAGATCTTCCCATTCTTTTCCGGCGTATATATTCTACGTTTTGATATTAAAAGTATTGACTAAATACCGACTCCCATAGTAAACAGATAGAAGATAGAACTCTTCGGCCCTTCGGGCGCCGATAAAGCTTTAAGGAGGCACTGTGAAAACAACGGTGAGTCAGATTCTCGAGCGAAAGGGAAACGAGGTGTGGACCGTCACCCTTGATACTATCGTATATAAGGCGCTCATGTTGATGCAGGAAAAGGGAATAGGGGCCGTAGTCGTGCTTGGGGAACAGGGCAGCCCCGCGGGAATTCTCTCGGAGCGGGATTATGCGCGAAAGGTTATACTCGACGGGAGGTCATCGAAAGAGACCGAGGCAAGAGAGATTATGGTGAGAGACCTTTACGTGGTCTTTCCCTCCACCACCGTCGACGAGTGCATCTCTCTCATGACGGAGAAGCGGATCAGGCATCTTCCGGTACTCGATCACGGCAAGCTCGCCGGACTGGTCTCCATGGGCGATGTAGTAAAGGCAATCGTCCGGGAACAGCGCCTGGAGATCGAAACCTTGAATAAGCACATAAAGAGAACGTGATAAAAATGGGCCTGCCGGATTCAAAGCCGGCAGGCCCACGCGCCATCCATATTTTTTCTCTACCGCTTTTCCTCTACCTCAACCTCAACCTTTCTTTTTCTCTGCCTTTGGCTCTACCTGCCTCTTTTCCCTACTCCAGGCCCTGTCTCAGCTTCGCAAGGTGCTCCACCATCTCCCGGGGTATTCTACCGCCGAATCGGGCATAGAACTCCTCGATCCCATCAGCTTCCCTCTTCCAGTCATCCTTTTTGAACTCAAAGAGTGTATCGATTACCTCTTGCGAGAGATTAAGACCCGACAAATCGAGGTCGGAAGGGTTCGGGAGCAGGCCGAGAGGAGTTTTTCTCGCTTCCGCCACACCCTTCACCCTGTCCATCATCCATTTTATAACACGGAAATTATCCCTGAACCCGGGCCAGATAAAGCGGCCCTCTTTGTCCTTCTTAAACCAGTTTACGAAAAACATCTTCGGCGGATTCTTTAGTCTGCCGCCTATCTTCATCCAATGGGCAAAATAATCGGCCATATTGTACCCGCAAAAGGGGAGCATAGCCATGGGATCACGCCTGACCACGCCCACCTGGCCGGCAGCGGCGGTGGTGGTCTCCGAGCCGAGAGAGGAGGCCTTGAAAACGCCGTGGTTCCAATCGAAACTCTCCGAGACCAGGGGCACAGTATCGGACCGTCTTCCGCCGAAGAGGATCGCGGAGATGGGAACGCCGCCCGGGTTGTCGAACTCCGGCGACAGGGTCGGGCAATTGCGGGCAGCTACCGTAAAACGGGAATTGGGGTGGGCCGCTACTTTTCCGGACGCGGCATCCCAGGGATTACCCTGCCAATCGAGCATGTTGCGGGGGGGGATGTCGCTGAGACCTTCCCACCAGGGAGAATTCGTATCGAGGTCGAGTCCCGTGTTGGTGAAGAGCGTGGGGTATGATATACCCGCCTTAAGGGTCTTTATCATCTGGGGATTCGTTTTGTCCGAGGTCCCCGGGGCAACGCCGAAGAAGCCGGCCTCGGGATTGATGGCATAAAGCCTGCCGTCGGCGCCTACGTTGATCCACGCGATATCATCCCCTAAAGTGGTGACCTTGTAGCCCTTGAGAATAGGGTCAATCATGGCGAGGTTCGTTTTGCCGCAGGCAGAAGGAAAAGATCCGAGGATATACACCGTCTCTCCGGTCTTCTCATCTTCCACACCCATAATGATCATATGCTCCGCCAGCCACCCCTCGGTCCTCCCCTGGTAAGAGGCGATCCTGAGGGAAAAACACTTCTTGCCCAGAAGGGCGTTTCCGCCGTACCCCGAGCCGATGCTCATTACGAGGTCCTCCTGAGGGAAATGCATGACGTAGCGCCTCTCAGGGTTCAAGTCTGCGATCGAGTGGAGACCTTTTACGAAGGCCGTGGAATCTCCGATCCGCTTGATGGTGGCATTCCCGACCCGCGTCATGATGTACATGCTTACGACCACGTAAATGGAATCGGTGACCTGGATGCACGGCTTCGCGTAAGGAGAATCAGGATGGCCCATCATGTAAGGGATCACGTAAAGGGTGCGCCCTTTCATGCACCCGTCGAAGATGGCACTCACCATCTCTTTTGCCTTCGCCGGCTCCATCCAGTTATTATTGGGTCCTGCCTCATCTTTGGAGGGTGTGCAGACGAAGGTGAGCTGCTCGGTCCTCGCCACATCATTCGGGTGGCTCCGGTGGAGATAGGAGTTGGCAAACGCCTTTTCGTTCAGCTCCTGAAAGGTATGGTGAAAACCTGTCTTCTCCGTCTCGATTCCCACTTTAATGAGATCCCGCATCTCATTTTCAGTGCCCTGGACCCAGTAAATTTTATCCGGCTTGGTAAGCCTTGCCTGCTCTTCGACCCACTGCTCGACGGCTGTTGCCATGCGTCTCCTCCTTGAAGTTAGGGATAGAAGCTCCGCTCTGTCCTTCGCGAACGCCTGCCCTCCCGGAACAGACGACCCCTTTTTCGCGCCCCATGCTCACACAGGGCAACAATAGCTAATATGTATCATTATTGCGTCAAATTCAAGGAAAAAAGAAAGCCGTCTTTCAATAAAAACGAGGTCTTTCGGGCGAGGAGCAAGGTCGGCAGGGCAATATATGGAGCAGATCAGGCGCGTCCGGGCAGGGCCTGAAAAAAGCCGTTCACCTCTATGACCTCAACCGGTATGTCGAAGAGGCTTGTAAGATTACGGCTTGTAAGCACTTCGTCCTTTGCCCCGTCGCGCACAACTTTGCCTTTCTTGAGCAATAGTACGCGCAAAATGGAAGGGGGGATCTCGTGGACGTGGTGGGTCACGAGGACCACCGTTTTCCCGGAATTGATGAGTGTCTCGATCATGTCCAGGTACTGGAATGATGCCTTGAGATCGAGACCGCTGGTCGGTTCGTCGAGAACCAGTATATCGGGGTCGCTGATCAATGCACGGCCGAGGAGGAGCCTGCGCTGCTCTCCCGTGGACATGCGGGAAAAGAGCTTCTTCCGGCAATCCCATGCCCCGAGGGTACGAAGCAGCTCTTCGGCACGCTCCCGGTCGGCGAGGGTGAACTTCTGATGGTCCCAGATGCCGATGCTCGAATAAAGGCCGGATAGGAGCACGGCAAAACCTTCCGCATCACCTAAATATTCCCCCTGCAGATCGGACGATACGATCCCGAGATGGGAGCGGATATCCCACACATTCCAGAGCCCGTGGCCGAGCACTTTCACCCAGCTGCCCCGCTCCTGTACAGGGTAGATCTCCCTGGTCAGGAGCTTGAGGAGGGTAGACTTACCCGCACCGTTAGGCCCGAGAATAGCGGTGCTCCGCCCGGCTTCTATTTCGAGGGACAATTGCCTGAAAACCGGAACATCGCCGCGGTACACAGTGGCATTCTTTATCTCCAGCACTTTCATAACTTCATCAGTCCTTCCGTGATCGCCATTCGCGCCGGTCGCAGGCTATACAGGGTAACCGATTCATTTCGGACCGGTCAAAAACTCTTACAGAAGGGTATAGAAGGGGGTCAGACAACTGGTGGGTTACTTCCTCAGGAGCATTGCACCGCTCGAATACCCGCCTCCGAATACGGTGATTGCAATAAAATCCCCCGTATTAAAGCGATCCCAGTTCTGGGACAGCGCTATGGCCGTGCTTGCAGAACCCGTGTTTCCGGCGTCTTCGATATTTATTATTACCTGGTTATCCCGCAATGCAAGGCTTTGGGTAATGTGATTGATGATCCTCATATTCGCCTGATGGGGTATGAGGTAGGTCACATCCTCGAGGGCGACATGGTTCCGCGCCAGGAGGCTCTCCATTTCAGATACCATATATTTCGTGGCGTGGACGAAGATATCCCGACCGTGGGGCATCTTCAGCCCCCCCTCATTGGGTCGCAGATAGACTGCTTCGGGACCCTTTCCCACATGCCCCAGTCCCGCGGTATGAATATCGAGTATTTCAAGGCCGTCGTTTCCGTACCGTTCTTTTGAGACAAAGACCGCAGCGGCGCCGTCACCCCACAGATGGCCCGATTGGCCGTCGCTGTCGTCGCTGTAGGCGCTGTTATGCTCCGCCGCGATTACAAGGGCCTTTCGTGCCTTATGGGTGGCGAAATACCCTTCCACGATCTCCAGGGCGTTCAGAAAAGAAGAGCAGGCGGAAGATACGGAGATCGCCCGTGCCTTCGAAATATCAAAACCGCTCTGCACCGCATGGGCGAGGGTACCGACGGTATCGTAAGGCGTATAAGTGGCGCCCACGATAAGATCGATATCCCTGATCGGATAGGGAAGCCTGTCGAGCGCGGCTTTCACCGCCTCAACGGACATGGTATTCGTATTCTCTCCCGACTGTGCTCTCCTTCTGGTGCGAATCCCTGAACGTGAATAAATCCATTCTTCCGTCAGGCCTGTGAGCTTTGTGTAGTATTCACTGGGAAGTAATGTTGCGGGCAAATAATGTGCGACGGCATTGATATACATAGAGGCTCTGGAATCCCTCCATTCCATGGTAATAGGACCCTTTTCCGAGCCCTTTTGAGTTGTGCGGGATATCAGCCAAAGAAGTGAGAAAACCATCGGGTGAAGTGATCTCGGAAAACCTTAGTCTTCTTTTTAGATAAGCCTGTTCGAATGCAAACTATACCAGCTATTCCGGCCCTTGTCAAGGAAGGCCTGAGGATCGGGCTACTCCTCCCGCTCGTACAAATATGTCATCGCGGTAGACCGAAAACCTGTTTCGGCAACCCCGCCGACACTCCTCAAAACCTCGCCGGGCGTTATCGGACCTCGATCTTCCCGTCCACTATCACCCCTCCCTTCCCTTCTTCGAATAATATGAGGGGGTTAATGTCCAGCGCCCCGATCTCGGGATGACTGACCAGGAGCGTCGAGACACGGACGAGGGCCGTCACAAGGTATTCCAGGTCATACCCCGGCCTTCCCCTGAAGCCCGTGAGGATCGGCGCGCCCTTGAGCGATTCGATCATCTCCCGTGCCCCTTTTTCATCGACAGGGGCAACCCGCAGGGAGACGTCCTTGTAAACCTCTACAAATATGCCGCCCATTCCGCACAATACTACGGGCCCGAATTCAGAGTCGTATTTTCCCCCTATGATTATTTCCAGACCGGTTGGCGCCATTTTCTGAAGGAGGTACGAGTCCGCCTCCATACTGCCGAATGCGAGTGAAAGGGCAGGCTCATCCACCAGGTTAAGGAGAACCCCGCCTTTTTCCGTCTTGTGGAGGATATTCGGGGAAGCTGTTTTCAGCGCCACCGGATAGCCCAGCTCGCGGGCAGCTTTGATCCCCGACTCAAGGCCATCCGCCACCTTATAATCCACAACCTGAAGATCAAAATTTTTGAGAAGCTCGAATACTTCTGCGGGCGCCATCACCCCTTCGGGCAGACGGGGAGGCAAGGCCCGCCCTTCCTTGTATCGCACCCTGTCACGGCCCGATGATGCCTCTTCGATAGACCGATGATGGAGGTATGCCTTCCAAACTGCGGCAAGGGCGTCATCCACCTGGTTGAATATGGGGAATTCTTTTACCTCTCTCAGGGTAAGCAGGTGCTCCCGATGGGGCACGGTACAGAAGATGATCGGTTTGCCGTACTTTCTTGTCAGGGAACCACAGCTCGCGATATAGTTGAGGGTCGGCTCGAGATCGCCTCCGAGGGCATAGGAATGGAGCAAGAGGACCCCGTCGACGCCCTCCTCTTTCAGGGCCTTTTCCGTAATCTCCATATACACGTTAAAATCGAATACATCCCCCAGGTCGAGAGGGTTTGTCCTTCGTATTACCCCTGCCCTGGTCTTTTCGGAGAGCATCCCGAAAAACTCGTCCGAGAAAGAGGCGAGGGTGAAACCGTGAAGGTAGACGCTATCGGCGGCCAAAACGGCATGTCCTCCGGAGCGGGCCATTACGGCGAGCCTTCGCCCTTTAAGGGGGGGCAGGGTAAAAGCCTTGAAGCAGTTCACCATTTCCGGCAGGTTTCCCACCCGAATAATACCGGCCTGTTTCAACGCCTCATCTCCCACTCTGTCGTCTCCGGCCAGGGCGGACGTGTGGAATTTGGCAATATGCGTGCTGCCCGGACTCCTGTTCGATTTGAGAAGTATCAATGGTTTTGCGGTGGAGGCTGCCAGATCCATAAGCCTCCTCCCGTCCCTGATGTTTTCGAGATAGAGGCCTATCATATCGGTGGTCGGATCGGAAATGAGGTATTCGAGAATATCGTTTTCATCGCAGACAAGCTTATTTCCGATACTTACAAGCTTATTCACCCCTACATTTTCCGTATTGCTGAGGATAATAATGTCATGGACGAGCCCTCCACTCTGGCTCACCACGGAGACCGGTCCTTTTTCCGCTTCATGGGGATAGAGGGGGTAAAAAGGCAGGATAAGCCCGTTTTCCACATTGACAATTCCCACGCAATTCGGACCTATGATCTGCATGCCCCATTTATGCGCGACCTTCAGGATCTCCTCTTCCAGGCCCTTGCGCTCCTCGCCGAATTCAGAGAATCCCCCGGTTTCAATCACCACCTGCCGTATGCCTTTTTCCCCGCACTCCTCCAGGGTCTCCCTCAATCCACGGGCAGGGATCAGGATTACGGTCAGGTCGGGCACTACCGGAATTTCGCGGATCCCCGAATATATTGGCCTTGCCCCCAAAAAATCCCTTCTTCCCCCTACCAGGTAGAGAGTCCCCTTGAACCCGAAGCGGTCCATGTTTTCAACAATGATCTTGCCGTTATTCGCAGGAGAATTGGAGACGCCGATTATCGCCACCGTGTCGGGAAAAAACATGCTTTTCATGCTATTCATAGGCACCCCGGAATTATATGAAAGTTACCTGAAGATACCACAAATGGAATTGCCGGTAAAAGAAAAAGATCGCTCTCCCGGCTTTAAACCACCATGGTTTCATCAAACTAAATTAATTGATATTCAAATTATTGATAATATGTATATTGACTTTTAAACAACTCCCGTATACAATATCATGAACAGGATAACCGAATCCATTTACAGGGCGCCGGCCTTCGTCCCTTTCAGGAGAAGGAGCGGGAGCTTGAGGAGCACCTTATGCTCATGTCCGTTCGGTGTACCGGACCATAACAGAGGAGGTAAGATGAAAACTACCGTGGAACAGATCTTGAAACGCAAGGGTGGTGAAGTATCCACCGTCTCGACCGACACACTGGTCTACAGGGCACTGGGGCTCATGCAGGACAAAGGCATAGGCGCCCTCATCGTGCTCGACGATGGGGGAAAAGTTGCGGGGATTGTGTCGGAACGCGATTATGCGCGAAAAGTCATACTTGAAGGCCGGTCCTCAAAGGAAACCTTTACCAAAGATATTATGACGAGCGATCTTTATGTCGTGTCGCCCTCGACTACAGTAGACGAATGCATCTCCCTTATGACGGAGAAACGGGTCCGCCACCTTCCCGTGTTTGAACACGGGCGCCTCGCGGGGGTGATCTCAATCGGCGACGTGGTCAAAGCAATAGTCAAGGAGCAGAAGATCGAGATCAAGCATTTAAGCGATTATATCGCAGGCACGTACGTGTAATTCCAATTCTTAAGTCAAAGATGATATCGAGGCGACGAGGAAGGCGCGACGAAGGTGTACTACCAGTACATCGAGGAGCGGATGACGAAGGCAACGAAGAGAGCGCTTTGAATTAGAAATGGAATAAGAGATCAAATTCGCCCCTTGCCGGAATGGCGTCTGCCTGGAGCCGGCAAGGGGTCTGCCTTTATGGAAAGGACCTATGGGGGCCGTCCTTCAGCCGGGATGGCCTTCCGTCAATTATTCCCGTAGAACTTCCTGATTTCCTTTTTCAATATCTTCCCCTGGGGGCTCTTGGGCAGCTCTTTCCAGAAATCGACTGACTTGGGCTTCTTGTACCCTGCCAGCCGCTCGCCGCAGAAGGCGATAAGCTCGGCGTCTGTGGCAGCGGAGCCGTTTTTCAGTACCACCGCGGCCTTGACCACCTCCCCCCAGTGCTCGTCCGGTATGCCTATGACGGAGACTTCCGAAACCGCCGGATGCCGGTAGAGAACCTCCTCCACTTCCCTTGGATAAATATTGACGCCGCCCGATATGATCATGTCATTCTTTCGTTCCACGATATAGATGAAGCCTTCGGAATCGAATTTTCCGAGGTCCCCGGTGCGAAGCCATCCTCCCCTCAGCTTCTCTTCGGTCGCCTCCGGCATCTGCCAGTATCCGATCGTCATAGCCTCGCTCCTGCATATGATCTCCCCTACCTCTCCCACGGCCACGTCCTGGTCATTCTCATCGACGATCCTGATCTCGTAGTTGACCGCCGGTTTTCCCGAAGAGGCGAGTCTCTCCAGATTCGCCCCCGGACCGCTCACGATATGATCCTCAGGCTTGAGGACCGTGGTAAAGGGGCCGCTTTCCGTTTGACCGTAAAGCTGGGCAAAACCGCAGGGGAAAATCTCCAGGGCCTGCCTCAGGAGTTCCACTGGCATGGGAGAGCCCGCATAGAGGATCAGCCTCAAGCTGGAAAGATCGAACTTCTTCACATCCGGGATCTGAAGAAGGCTGTGGATCATGGTGGGGACGAACTGACACCTCGTGATCCCCTCGCGGGCAATATATTCGAGCACCTCGGCGGGGTTAAATCCGCCTTCCTTCTTGATATAGATCGTGTTGGGCATAAAGGAATGGCGCACGATATTGTCTTCCGCGGCAACGTGATACATGGGAAATGTAATCAGCACCTTTTCGTCATATTCGACCCTCAACTCTATGGCGCTCGCCACCGCATCCGACATCAGGTGGCGATGAGTCCTCATGGCGCCTTTGGGCCTCCCCGTGGTGCCGGCGGTAAAGATTATGCTCAGCACATCATCTTCCGTTACCTTCACGCCGGGCTCCACCGCAACCCCAACGGATGCGATGTCTTCATACTGCTCCATCCCCTGCCATTTGGATTCCTGCAGACAGATATACTTTAGAGAAGGACTGAGGCCGGGCCTGATCGCCCCGACCATTTCACTAAAATCCTGATCGAGAAAGAGGAATGCGGGGCTGGAATAGTCGATCAGCTCCTTCAGTTCCTCGGCCTTCAGATGGTTGTTATAAGGACAGAAAATTCCCCCCGTTTTTGCCGCGGCAAAGTAGATCTCCATAAACTGATGGCAGTTGTGGACCACTGCCCCGATACGATCTCCCTTCCTAAGACCCGCACCGATCAGGAAGCGGGCTACCCGATTGACCCGCTCATTCAGGGTTTGAAAAGTGAGTGGTCCGCCCTCATCGACGACAGCCGGCTTTTTAGGAAATTTATTCGCATTTCTCGTAAGTAGATCGCCAATCGTCATTTTCCCTCCTCCTGTTCATGGTTCTTGCGCGGGCCCATCTCAACGATCGAGCGCCCGCGCCTCTTTTCACACGTTAATTGCTAAGGGCCCTTCTTCACCGCCTCCCTCGTCCTCGTTAAGGCATAAGCAGATTAGGCAGGTAAAGGACGATCGGGGGAAATAAAAAACAGAGTACAACCACCATCACCAGAGCGATAAGAAAGGGATAGACTCCGGCATAAATAATGCCCATAGGCACTTTCGTAATATTCTTGACGATGAAGACGCATATGGCCACCGGGGGGACCACGGAGCCGATGCAGACGGTAAGCGCCACCATTATGCCCGCCCATAGGGGATCGTACCCGAGTTTGGTGATGATGGGGAAAAATATAGGCGTTGCCAGGATCATGAAGGCAAGGTCATCGATGAACGATCCCCCAATCAGGTAAATGAGGAGAATCATGCAGCATACCACATAGGCAGGCAACGTGAGGCCCAGGACCCACGATCCGAGAAGGACCGGCATATTGGTCACCGCGATAAAATGTCCGAGCATGTTTGAAGTAGCGATGAGGAGCAGCACCATACACGCGGTCCTGAGGGACTCTCTCACCGATTTCACATAACCTCTGAAATTCATATTCTTTTTTGCGATGCATAGCACGAGGACTGAAAATGCCCCTATACTGCCCGCTTCAGTGGGCGTAAAAACCCCTTTCATCATACCCACGATGATCACCAGGAAAATGACGAGAGGCCATATCACATCCGGCACCGTCTTCCACCGGGCGCTCCACGTGAATGCCTCACACTTAGGGCCGAGAGAGGGATTGATCCTGCACCAGCCGAAGATGACTACCACAAAAAAGAATGCAATGAGCAGCCCGGGAAATATACCGGCCAGAAAAAGCCGGCCGATCGACTGCTGGGTCACGATACCGAAAATAATCAGGACCACGCTGGGCGGGATGAGACATCCCAGGGTCCCGACGGTGGCCACGATGCCGGTAGAGAGTTTTTTGTCGTAACCGTATTTGGTCATCTCCGGCACCGCCACGCTCGCAAAGGTAGCCGACGTGGCCGCTACTGAGCCGCAGATTGCCTTGAAAGCCGTGGCCCCGGCGACCGTGGCCATAGCGAGACCGCCCGGTATATGACCGAGGAACCTGTGGGCACAATCATAAAGACGCTTCGCGATGCCCGCATTGAAGGCGATCTGGCCCATGAGGACAAAGAGGGGGATCACGGTCAGCCCATAGGAGGCAAGGGCATCGAAAAAATCGTTGGCAATAAGGCCCATGGCAGCCGGCACGTCGACAAGGTACGCGAATCCCACGACGCCGATGATGCCCATGGCAAATGCCAGCTCGATACCGGTAAGAAAGAGTCCCAGGAGCAGACAGAGTGCGAAGATTCCCACGACGGTCTCATTCATGTTCGCCCCCGGAAATAGTTTTTATAAGCAACGATATGAGCACGAGACATTCCACGAAAGCGCATAAAGACAGAATGTACGCAGCCGGGTAATAAGGTACGTGGAGGGTGAGGGAGACCTCTCCGGATTTAAAGTGTTCGGTGCCGAGAATGGCGAGGTTGGCTCCGAGGACCGCAAAAAATGCGATCCCCATCACTCTCGTGATAATATTGATCATTTTCTTCAAAGCCGGTGAAAAATGCTCGAGCAGGAAATCTACGGCGACATGCCCCCCTTCCCACGACGTGAGGGGAATGGCGCAGCCGATTACCACGGCGCCTCCCAAGAATACAAGCTCATAGGTGCCGGTGATCGGTTTCTTGAAAAACCGCAGGATCACATCAAGGACGGTAATCAGCATCATGAGCGTGAGAATAATCCCCCCGACCACGTCCATCACCCGTCCGATTCTCAAAACCACGGAATGAAATACCTGCATTCCCTTACCTCCTCGATAGAATGGAAAGCGATGCTGATATCCCCTTATTTCCTGAAAGGTTTCAGGTAATCACGGACGAACTTCAATGCCTCCTCGCCGGGCAGTCCTTTTGCCTTCATTCTCTTTGTATAGTCGTCAAAAAGAGGTTCCGCCTTTGCGACCCATCTCGCCTGCTCCGCCTTATCGAGGGTGATGATCTTGTTGCCCCGTTTTATACAATATTCCTTTCCGCTTTTCTCAATTTCGTCCCACATGACGGCAAACTTCTCGATATACTGGGGACTCATCCCGTCTATTATCTTCTGCACGTCCGGCGACAGGGAATTCCATTTCTTCTTGTTCATGACCACCACAAAGGTGGCGCTATAAGATGTCTCGTAATTCTCCGTATGGTATTTTACCTGCTCTCCGACCCTGAAGCCTTCGAGGGCCTCGTAGGCGGCCATCAGCCCGTCAGCCACGCCCCTCGAGAGGGAGTCGTACACATCCGTCATGGGCATTGCGACCGGGGTTCCTCCGAGGTATCCCATCAATTTAGCGTTCGATCCGTAGGTCCTCATCTTCATGCCTTTCAAATCTTCGAGTTTCGATATGGGTTTTATTTTTGTGTGGACTATACCGGGGGCCTGGGCATGGAACCAGAGGATCTTTATATCTTCGAATTCTTTGGGTTTGAACTTATTGTAGAAGGCATTGGCCATTTTCGTGGGAACCGTGTTGTTCGGGTAACCCAGGGGAAGGTCTATAATCTCCATGAGGGGAAACTTACCCACTGTGTAGCCGAGGACATGGTTGCCCACATCACTGATGCCTTTGGTCACTGCATCGTAACTCTGGGCTGCGGGCACAAGCGTACCGGCCGCGTAATAATTGACCTTGACTTTCCCGCCTGTCTTCTTCTCTACTTCCTTGCCCCAGGCATCGAGAAGAAGGCTCTGCTTATGGGTAATGGGAAACCAGTTCGCTACCTTCAGGGTGACTACCTTCTCCTGGGCAGAACTATAGGAGGGAACGAGAAATGAAGCCAAAAACGCGGCAACCGCGAAACAACATACCATCCATGATGATCTTTTCATAAATCCTCCCTTATGATTTGTGTTTTCCTGGCACTCTCTTCCCAATCTTGTGCAAATACTGTCGTGCGGAAGGGTCGGAGCGGTCATGGAAGCTATTGACAAAAACCCCCTCTCCCACCTTTCTTAGACCCCTGTCTTCGGTATCCACCCCCTTTCTTCACCTCTTTTTCTTATTTTGGGCGACTAATGAAAACATATCCTCCCTGCCTCGCCCCTCGGATATAGCGGGAAGAATGACTGATATTCAATACATGAAATATCAACAACTTTACATTTAAGGCATCAGAGTGTTGTCGTCCCCTGCAACCCCCCTGGCCCCCTTTCCTCAGCTCGCTTCGGGATAGCTTATTACATCCGACGGGCACGTGGATGCGCAGAGGCCGCATCCCACACAGGTGTCCTCTTTCACGTGGGCGACAGGCACCCTGGAGACGGTACGGGGGCCGAAGACCGCGATACTTTTCTCTTCGATACGGATCTCGATCGCACTATGGGGACATGCATCTTTGCACGAGCCGCAACCGGAGCAGCGCTCCTCGTTGACCGCGGGCAATACCCGCTCCTCCTCCCGGTCAAGGAGCATTTCACCGAGGGCGCCGTAAACTTCCCGCTCCTCCCATCTTTTCTCGCGGGGATGTCTGATAAAGCCTGCATGATATCTCTTCCGTCCCCATTTGGTGGGCGACCACCTCAGCTGGGGCTCCGACCTGTAGAGAGAAAGAAATTCCCTGTCCCTGAAAAGAGGTTCGTAATCATCCGATTTCACTACAAGCTGTGCTTCGAGCGAAAGGTTTCTCCCTGAGATATGGATACTTTCTCCATCGAAGGTTATCTGCTCGCCCTCTTCCAAGTGGATGAAGAAGACCCCATCCCGTCTCGCCTTTTCATATTCCAATTCCGCAAGGGACGGGGTCACGAGATTTTTCGTGACCACATACACCTTCTTTCCTTTCCGGATCAGAGCGGCAGCAATCCTGATGAACCTGGAAGAGAGGTATTCGGCGAAAAAAGCCATTGAAGGCTCCCCCGAACCGATAAAGAAAAGATAGGAATCCTTATCCTCCGGTATTACAAGCTCGGGCTCGGGCTCCCGGTAGATCAGCTCCGAATGTTCCTCTTTACCCAAGGCACGTATGGCGGCGCCGAAGCCCGTAAGAATGGAATCTTTGATGTTCATGGGTTCGAGTGCCCCTCCGGAGACAAAAAGGCCCGGGGCATCGGCGGCCAGCGGCGTCTCCTCTTTCACGAATCCATATTCATTGAGGGTAAAACCGAAAAGCCCGCTCAGCCTCACGAGCTCCTTATTAGGACGCAAGCCTATGGCAAGGACCACATAATTGAACCGCTCAACATGGAGGGTATCGGTATAATAGCGTATCGTGACCCCGTCTTCGTCTTCGTCGAAATACCTTGTATTGGCCCGGACAAAACCCACACCATTGTCCCGATACAATTTCTCCAGATAGAATTCCTGTCCGAAAAAGCGGAGGTCGTTATAGAACACCTTGATCTCGGGGGCGCTCCTCTGAAGGGTCCACTTGATTTCCCGAAGCGAATAGGAGCAGCAGACCGAGGAGCACAGAGGGTATTCCTCCGAGCGGGAGCCCACGCAGAGCACAAATGCGATCTTTTCAAAATCAGGAGGCAGCTCGCCATTCCTTTGGTCGATAAGGGCGTCATATTCGAGGCTCGTGAGCACCCTCTTCCCTTTGTATCGGGCGGGATCGTAAGGCGTGAGGCCTGTGGAGATGATTATCTTTTCTGCCTCGAGAGTCTCCCCGTCGTCCAGGGTCACCAAAAAACCGTCTTTTTTCTTCACGGAGTCTATGCCGCGGCCCGTGATCACCCTCAGGCGGGGATTATCTTTTATCTCGTCAAAGAAAGTGGAAAATCCGACCCTGCAATTGGCGATACGAGCCATGAGTCCCCCCGTCGCCGGAGAAGATTCGAGGATCGTCGCCTCGCCGCCCCCTTTAAGAATCACCTTTGCGGCGGAAATGCCGCTTATGCCGCCGCCGATTATGAGTATCATAGCGTCTTTTGCTCTCCCATGACGTAAAGTATCAGGTCCGTAAGATAGATTACCTTCTTCTCTTTCGAGAAAGTGTGGAGCGCCATATGGCAAAGGGGACAGAAGACCACGACCGTTCCCTTCGACTGATCGAGAATCAGGGTGGAGAGCCTTGCGGTCGCCCATTTATTCGCAAAAAACTGGTTCCCTCCGCAGCAGCGATCCTTTATCTTCTCCCCACCAACTTCTCCCCCGAAGGAGGTGATCAACTCCTCCATAATGTTCCTGTTTTTGATCGCCGTCCCCTCAGGCCTCAGGAGCACACAGCCGTAATAAGGGGTAAAGACCATGCCCTTCAAGTCTCTGGAAGCCTTTATATCCACTTTATCTAGGAGCTCGAGAGGGTTCAGGATGGTGAAAGCCCCTTCCCCGTCCGCCTCTTTGAGATTTTTGTAGCATGCAGGACAGGGGGCGACAATCTCTTTCATGGCCCCGGCTTTCGTAAGGTTTTGTTTCGAAAAAGAGACGAGCTCGCTTCGATCCCCATATTCCAGTGCGCCGCAGCAGTTCCAATCGGGTATCTCCCTCAAAGTATGGCCGAGGTGCTTCAGGACTTGCTTCACCCCTTTGTCGAGCTTACGGGCAGAGCCCGTCAAAGAACAGCCGGGATAGTATCCGTATTCCATCATGACCCGCCTTTCACTTTATGGGGCAGATGGATGCTCATGTACCCCGTCCATTTCATCATATGCTTGATATATCCTTCCTTGAAGAGAAAAGGCACGGACATCAAGAAAACGTAAGGCTCGTACACCCTGCCCCAGATTCTCACCGATCCTTTGAAGGCTTTTTCGAAGGGAGATGCGATCTCCAGGGACTCCCGCAAACCCCGGACTATCTCGGGTATCCTGATCTTCCACGGACAGGCATCGGTGCACCGGTAGCAGCTCGTACAGTAACGCACAAGGGGATTATCCGCCGATATTTCCTCACCGAGAAAGAGGCGGACGAGAAGCTCCTGGGGGTTCACCATGATGTCGGCATTATGGGGATCTTTGCCCAGGTCGTTCACCGTGCAGACGGAGGCGCAGATCCTGCATCCCATGCAAACCGAGAGATCTTCTTTCTTATGCCCCGCGAGTCCTATGATCGCATCGATCTGCATTTAAACCCGCCTTAAGGGAATGGGTTCCCTGTATGTGTCAATCTTCCGCATCTTTTAATTCATCCTCTTGAAACGAGAGATAGGGAATCTCCTCTTCGAGGCTTCTCCCCGACATGTAAGAGAACATGGACTGGAGCCTTTCGGAAACGCCTTTGAAATATTTCGTGAGGGGGATACCCTGGGGACATGCCTCCTCGCAGGCGCCGCAGCCTACGCATACCTGGGACACATGGAACATCCGGATCATGTGAAAAAGCTCTTTGCCCTGGGGCATCTCAAGGGAGCCGGACCTGAACACCTTGTTCAGGAGCGCGTCCCCTTTCGGCAGGTACTCGTCGCCGTTGAAGACGCAGTCGATGCAGTAGCAGACGGGACACATAGCCTTACAGTTCCGGCACATGATGCAATGGGCCAATTCTTCGGAGAAGGCTTCCATATTGGTGGAGAACTTCTCCGTCCCCCTCTCTTCCTTGTCGGGAAAGGGTGGTATCTCTTCGGCTTCCCCCTCTATGAGCCTTGTAAACTCCTCACCCTTTTCGGTGTACGGGAGAAGCCAGGGAACGCCTTTTGCATCGAACCTTATGCCTGCGTCGCCGATAACTCCCCGTTTTTCCCTGCATGATTGGCACGCGGTACGGGGCTTTCCAGGATCTTTTAAAGAGGAGGCGCCCGCACAGTCGATGGAGACGGCGACGATCTTTTCCGCTTCGATCTGGTTCAGCTTGACCAGTTCATGGTATGCCCGGATTTCACAAGGCCTCAGCATGAGGATAATCTCCGCCCCCTTGGAGAAGAGGCGGCGCAGGTAGAGTGCGCCGTTTGCGGAGAAGAATGGGTTTACAAGAGTGAAGCCCTTGAGATCATTCTTGAAGATCCGATGGCCCACTTCCTTCCCCTTCTCTTCGAA
Source organism: Syntrophorhabdaceae bacterium (assembly GCA_036504895.1). NCBI lineage: Bacteria > Pseudomonadati > Thermodesulfobacteriota > Syntrophorhabdia > Syntrophorhabdales > Syntrophorhabdaceae > Syntrophorhabdaceae bacterium. The sequence goes on along the minus strand of DASXUJ010000103.1, from coordinate 14,556 downwards.
TCCCAGGACCAGATGGGAGTCATCCTCCAGGAATTTGCCGAGGGTCCGTTCCAGGGCGACCTTGCCGATCATTTTACCCAGCATTTTTCTTTTCCTTTATGTCCCCATACATGGCAGTTACCTTTTCTACGAATCGCCTCGCTTCCGCGGCGCTTACCCAGAAGAGGCGGAGCTTATCTTTCATAGAGAAAGCATCGAACATCTCTTTCAGGGCGGCTATTTTCCTCCGTGTAAAGTAGTTCCCTTTAATAAAATGGCAGTCGCCCGGATGACAACCCGCCACAAAGGCGCCATCCGCGCCGTCCAATATGGCCTTGATCACAAAAGCAGGATCGACCCTGCTCGAACAGGGCACCTGGATGAGCTTTATTCCATCGGGATACTTCATACGAAGGCTCCCCGCCATCTCCGAAGCCTTAAAAGTGCAAAAAGAGCAGGCAAAACCCACGATCTCAGGATTCTTCTCTTTCTCTTCCGTCATTATGCCTCCTTGAAGAACCGGTCGTTGGTATAGTCGTTAGTCGTCAGTTAAAACCTATACTCTCGCCCGTGCTTTTTTCTACCAACGACTATATACCAACGACTATCGACTGCCTCTCTACTAACAACTATATACTAACGACTAACGACTGCCTTTCTAACTAGCTACTAGAGACTAGCTACTAGCGACTGCCCCTCAATCATTGCTCCTATTTCGTCATCTATCGCACTGTCCATATGCCCCTTCAGACTGATCGATGAAGAGGGACAGGTGGCGTTGCAGAGGCCGCAGCCCATGCAGGCCGCTTCTTCCACGTGGGCGATCCTTTTTTGTTCATCATATTTTATTGCTTTGGCCACACAGGCTTGCTCGCACATCCGGCAGCCGCTGCATCTTTTGGGATCGACCCACGATATGAACGGATCGACAAAGGCGTATCCCAGGTTCAGAAATCCGAATAGCTTGAGCGCCGATGCCCTGCCGTGATTGATCGATTCCTCCATGTCCTTGGGGCCCGAGCATGTGCCCGCGATAAAGATGCCTTTTACCGCCGTGTCGAAGGGCCTCAGTTTTATGTGGGCCTCGAGGAAAAACTTGTCCTTGTCGAGAGTTACCTTGAGGAGGGATGAGATGAGCTTACTGTCCTCCGGGGACGACATGCCTGTAGAGAGTACGGCATAGTCGAATTCCCGTTCGAAAGTCTCCCCCAAAAGGGTATCCTCTCCTCTCAAAAGCAGTCCCCCGGACGAGGGAATGATCTCACCGATATTGGATCTCGTAAAGAGCACCCCCAGTTCCTGGGTCTCTTCGAAAAACTCCTCCCCGCCTTTGGGATGGGCGCGCATATCCATGTAAAAGGACTCCACATACGCGTCCGGGTGCCTGACTTTTATGGCATTAGCCGCCCGCAATGCATTGATGCAGCATACCCGGGAGCAATAGGGCTTATTGACCTGCTCGTCCCTCGAGCCCACGCAGTGGAGTATGGCGACCCGCGGGTCTTTGGACAGCCCCTCCTTCCTTTCCTCGAATTCGAGGGTGGTCATGATCCTGTCGTCCCTGCCGTAGTTCAGCTCCGGCTTCAACCGGGGGTCGAAAGGTGAAAAACCGACCGCCACGATGACCCCTCCCGCCACAACTGTTTTGACTCCCCCGGGGGTATTCAGGGTTGCCTGATAATTACCGAAAAAGCCTTCGAAGGCGCTCAGGGTGGTAGACGTGAAGATCTCCACATTTTCCATTATCCCGAGCTCACTTACCATCGGATCGATCACCGCCGATTTCCCATCCTCCCTCGCAGGCCAGATATTCTTAAGCGCCCCCACGTGCCCCCCGAGGTGATCTGCCTTTTCCACGAGGTACACTTTCATGCCCATCCTCGATAGAAACAGGGCCGCACTGAGGCCCGAGACGCCTCCCCCGATGATGAGCGCAGATTTGACTACGTCGACCTTTTTCTCTTCCAGAGGCACGTAATGGGCGGAGGCGTAGAGTCCTGCCTTGATGAGCTTTATTGCCTTTTCCGTATTGGGTCCGGGATCATCTCCCACCCACGAGCAGTGCTCCCGTATGCCCACCCTGCGGAGAAGAAAGGGGTTGAGATTCGATTTTTTGAGTAGATCTTTGAATAGCTCGCCATGGAGAGACGGGGTGCACGATGCGATGAGCACGCGGTCGAGGCCATGTTTCTTTATGGCTTCTTCGATCATGTCCTGTCCCGGCTCGGAGCAGACGAAGGGATAATCCTCGGAGACGACCACGGTCGGAAAGTCCTTGAAGAAGCGGCTCACTTTCTTCACATCTACCGTATGTTTGATATTATGCCCGCAGTGGCAGATGAAAATCCCCGTCCTCACCTGCGTTCTTCTCCTTCAGTTTCCAAAGACCCTCTCCTCGTGGATATACTCCATGCATCGTGCCGCTGCTTCACCGCCGGAGGCCACGGTATCGGGAACGTCTTTCGGACCCGAGGCCATGCCGCAGGCGAATATGCCTTTCACGTTCGTCCGGGAAGGATGGATCGATGTTACTTTGACGAATCCGTATTCATCCTTTTCCACGGACATAATGTCGAGGAGCTTCTCAGTCTCTTTGCGGGGCCTCACGCCGGTGGCCAGCACCACGACGTCCACCTCTATCTCCCGAAGCTCCCCGCTCAGCATATCCTCTACCCTGACGAGGAGCCCCTCCGCGGTTTTCGAGATCTCTCCCGGAATGCCCCTTATATAGGAGGCGCCGCTCTCCTGGGTGCTCTTGTAAAATTCCTCATAGTTTTTGCCGTAAGCCCTCACATCGATGTAAGAAACGTACACCTCCGCGTCGGGAATCCTGTCCTTCACGATGCTCGCATGTTTTGCCGTATACATGCAGCAGACCCTGGAGCAAAAACGGGCGCCGCTCTGACGGTCTCTGGAGCCGACGCATTGGATGAAAAAGAAACGTTTGGGGGTCTTTCCCTGGATGAGGATGTCGCCCCCAGTAGGGCCCGTGACGGAGCAGATGCGCTCGAACTCTATGCCCGTCACCACTCCGGGCAATGTTCCATAGCCATATTCTCCCTTTTCCGTCGGATCGTAAAGGTCGAAGCCGGGGGCAAGGACGATGCTGTCGAAATATTGCTCCACGACCTCATCTTTCATGGCATAATCGATTGCGTGAACATCGCAGCGCTTCGCGCATTCCCCGCATTCGATGCACCCATCGATCGCGCCCGCGAGACAACGGGAAGCTTCAGAAATCGCTTCCCCCGGGCTGAACCCTAGGGTAACTTCAGCAAATCCCGCAGTCCTTTCCGGCACGGGAAGCTCCGGCATAGCGAGCCTCTCCTCCCTCGCGAATCTTTGCGACAGAGCGGAAAGCTCGTCGTCTGGGAGCGCCTGAGGTTCCGGTTCCGGCTCAGAAATAATCTCTTCGCCCTTAAGAAACTTCCCTATAGAGCGCGCGGCCTTTTTGCCTGCGGCGATGGCGTCCACCACGTAGGCCGGTCCCGTGGTCACGTCGCCTCCGGCAAAGACGTCTTCCAGGCTTGTGGCACCCGTTGGGTCCGCGATGATGGTCCCGCTCCTGCTGCGTGCCAATCCCGAAGCAAAAGAGGTCTCCACGGCCTGACCGAGGGCGGTGATGACCGCATCCACAGAAAGGGTAAATTCCGATCCTTCCATAGGCTGGGGACGCCTCCTGCCGCTCTGGTCGGGGTCGCCCAGTTTCATGCGAATGCATTCTATGGCGAGCCTGTTGCCCTCTTTACGGAAACGCACTGGAGCAGCGAGAAACTCTATGGCGATGCCTTCGTGCAGCATGGCCTCTATCTCTTCTTCCGCGGCGGGCATTTCATCCCTGGTCCTCCGGTATATAACGATAACTGATTCACTTCCCAGACGTTTTGCGGTCCTCCCGCAGTCTACCGCCGTATTGCCGCCGCCTATAACGGCGGTTACTTTGCCCGGGGCGAGAACCTCGGAGCTGCGGGCGGACCTGAGAAAGCGGAGGCCGTCTATGACGCCTAGCAGGTTTTCCCCTTCTATCCCGGGGAGGAGACCCACCGGCGCACCCGCGGCGATAAAGACCGCATCGAATCTCTCCCTGAGGCCGGCAAGGGTAATCTCTTCTCCTATCCGCACGCCGCACGCGATCGTGACACCCAGTCGCTCGATATAATCTATCTCCCGGTCGAGCTCCTTCCTGGGCAGCCTGTATTCCGGTATGGCATAGCGCATCATGCCCCCCGGTTCGGGAAGGGCTTCATAGACCGTTACATCGTGGCCATTGAGGGCAAGATCGTGGGCACAGGCGAGCCCGGCGGGGCCGGCGCCTACGACGGCAATCTTTTTCTCCGTCCGCTGCACCTGCGGGATTGTAAGGTTCGCGGGATCGAACTGGTCGACGGCAAAGCGCTTGAGGTCCCGGATTGCCACGGGGTGATCGAGCTGACCCCTGTTGCAGGCCTTTTCGCAGGGTGCGTAGCATACCCTCCCGCATGCGGAGGGAAAGGGGTTGGTTTCCCTGATGAGGAGATAGGCATCATTGAACCTCCCCTCCCGGATATGCTTCACGTATCCGAGCACGTTCGTATGAACCGGGCATGCGTCGACGCAGGCAGCTTTGCAGGGCCGGTCTTCGCGCTTATCGATGGAGGCCTTATTAGGTATGGCCTGGGGAAAGGGAATGTAGACCGCTTTTCTCGAGCCCGTCCCCATGTTGAATTCACTCTTCATGACCACGGGACAGAAGACGGAGCAGCTCCCGCAGGCATTGCATTTCGTCGTGTCTACAAACCGGGCCTTCTTATGAATGGTCACGAGAAAGCCTTTTTCCTCCTTTTTTACGGCCCGGGGCATGGCCCACGAGAGAAGCTCGATCCTCTTCTGAAGGGCCACTTCCACCATTTTGGGCGACAGGGTACAGGTAGAGCAGTCGAGGGTGGGGAAAGTTTTATCGAGCTGAATCATCCTCCCCCCTATGGATGGCCCCTCTTCGAGCATGGTGACCCTCACCCCGCACGAGGCGAGCTCCAGGGCGGCGGTGATCCCGCCTATACCCCCACCGACTACAAGGACCCTCTTCTCGTCGTTCATTATCCCCTGACGATATCCTTAAGTTTATCCCTCACCTTATGCACATCGCTCACAATACCGAAATGGGCATATTGAAAAATTGGCGCTTCCGGATCTTTATTGACCGCGATGATGCACTCCGAATCTTTCATCCCCGCGATGTGCTGAAACGCCCCGCTTATGCCCATGGCGAGATAGACCTTAGGCTTTACCGTCTTGCCCGAGGTGCCCACCTGCCGGACCTTGGGAAGCCACATCTTGTCGATGACAGGGCGCGAGCCGGAGAGCACTGCCCTGAGAATCCCGGCGAGCTCTTCATAATCGGCGATCTCGTCCTTGCTTCCTATGCCCCTTCCCACGGAAAGGAGGAATTCAGCCTTCGTGATGTCGATCTCGCCCTTCTCCTCTTCCACATAACCGAGGAACGTCCGCTCGCCTCCTGCGGCCACAGCCTCCATGGCCTCCGTGGCGGGTATTTTCGTGACCGCGAACTCCTTGAAGCTCCCGCTCCGCACGGTCGCTATGAATTGTCCTTCTCCTTTCACTTTGAATTCTCCGAAGATCTTGTCCGAATAATAGCTTTTGAAGAAGACGGCCCGCTCTTTGTCGTAGGCAGATAAATCGGTGATAAGAGGGAGGCCGAGTTTCCCTGCACTATACGAGGCAAGCTCCGTGCCCGAGGAAGATGAGGTGAAAATCACCGCGTCCGGCTTTCCCTTCAGTTCCGTTACTTTTTGTATGAGGGTGGACATAAAAAGAGGGTTCAGGAAAGTTGCCTCTTCCACCGGGACTTTGAGCACGCGCTCCGTAATGGGGGGGATCTCATAGGGGCCTTCCGGGATAAGGAGCACCGTTTCTTTTTGGAGAAGGGAGGCAAAGCCCGCTGAGTCGAGGTTCCTCTCTTCGAAAATGCCTTTTCGCACTTCGGCGACGATCAGCGCGTAGCTCATTGGTATACCCCCTTTTCTTTTAAGATCCCGAGAAGGTCTTTGCATACCGCATCGAGCTCTCCCGCGAGCATCCGGGCCCCTCCTTTTTTCGGCGGATAGACCCATCTCTCCACTTCGATAAGCCTGGGGGCGTCATTATATACTTCAGCCTCATAGACCTTGCGCTCGACCTTGGATGCTTTTCTCACCCCCATGATCGATACGTACCGGGGTTCATTGATCCCGCTCTGTATAGCAAGTATTGCGGGAAGGGAGACCCTTATCTTCTCCTGGAGCCCCCCTTCAAGCTCCCTTCGCACGATGACGTACTCTTTTTCGATCTCATCGATGCCAATCACCATGGAAACGTAAGGGAGGTCGAGCTTTGCCGCGAGGATCCCTCCCATGGCGGCGAACTGGTCGTCTTCCGACTGGACGCCCGTAAATATCAGATCAAAGGGGATATTTTCTTTCTTTATGAAATTACAGGCAATGGCAGCCCTCTGAGAAGGGTCGTGAAGCGGTTCCGTGAGTTGAAGGAGAGAGCCGTTGTGGGCTCCCATGGCAATGGCTCTCCGCAGCACCTCATCCGATTCCCGGTCCCCCATGGAGATGGCGGTTACCGTGCCCTCAGTCTTCTCCGCGATGCGTACCGCCTCCTCCACCGAGTAATTGTCCCAATCATTCACCTTGAAAGGGATTTTGGCAAGATCAATCCCCTTCCCGTCATCGATGATGCGCACTTCCTCTTCCTGGGTTGCGGGAACTCTTTTGGTAAAGACCAGTAAGTTCATATTCCCTCCATGAGTATCTCGGATATTTCCCTGACGATAAGCCCTTTCTCCGTGGCCGGGTCCTCCAGGGTCATCACGCAAAAGGGGCAGCTTGTGGCGATTACCTCCGCCCCTCTCATTAACGCCTCGGTCACCCGTATCTCACTGTTTCGCGGGGAGGTCGTCTCGGTTTCGTAAAACATTCTCCCTCCTCCGCCTTCGCAGCAAAGGGAAGTCTCTCGCGAGCGGGAGAATTCAAGAAGCTCGAGGCCCGGTATCGATTTCAGGATCTTCCTGGGCGCGTCGAAAATGCCGTTTTGCTTACCCAAAAAACAGGGATCGTGATAGATCACCTTTTTTTCGAAAGGGGTATTGATGGTAATCAAGCCCTCCTCGATCAAAGGGGCCACAAGCTCCGTATAATGGGAGACGGTGATACCGAGCTCGCCGTACTCTTTCTTGAGGCCATTCATACAATGGGGCGACAGGGCAATGATCTCCTTTACCCCGTATTCCTCGAAGACCGCCTTATTCTCTTCCCGCAGCTCCTCGAAAAGGCCCGACTCGCCGATCCTGCGGATCTCATTGCCGCAACAGGCTTCCTCTTCCCCGAGGATGCCGAACTCCACTCCGCCCATTCGCAATATCTTCGCCACATTGGAAGGGATTACCATGCACCGGGGGTCATAGGCCTGGATGCAGCAGGTGAAAAGGAGCCTTTTTGATGCCGTATCGCGTACGTGAGGGATATCCATATCGAGCTTGTCGGCCCACGCGCCCCTCTTCGCCCTGGAGCGGCCCCACGGGTTCTTCTGGACAAAGGTATTCTCAAGGGCCTTCTGAATCGACACAGGTATCTGCCCGTCTTCCACGAGCTGTGATCTCACATCGATAATGATTTCGGAGGGTTTAACGTCGCGGGGGCACCGCAATGTGCAGGCGCCGCAGGAGGTGCAGTACCACGGGATCGACTCTTCTATTCCCTGCTTGAACTGCCTCCGCCTGACGAGCATCCTTATATTGAAGGGAGTCCTTCCCGATTCCGGACAGCTCCCCGTGCACTTCCCGCATTGGATACAGGTAAGGAGCCTGCTGGTCTGCTGCTCACCCATTATGGCGACCTCCGATGAACCGTTTTTCTGCTTTCCCAGGTCCATTGCAACATGAATGCCATGAGGCTATTTTCGCACAATAACACGTGTTTTCCCCCTAAGGCGGATCGGGATGGTTCATAAAAGAGACTACTTTGTATACAATAGTAAATTATTTATACACAATGGACAAAAATCGAATCCAGCCTCGCAGGCTAAATTGTCCGATTATCAGGCATCCTTTCTCCTGGCACTGAATTTGCTGGGCGAGTAACAGACAAACACGAACAGGTGAGATGAACTCAGACCGATTTTTCCTGGAAATCACTTATTTGAAAGAAATCGTTCCGAAGAATAGAGGTTTAACGTATCCCACGGGAGAGTAAAAATCGAGAAAGGAGAACTGAATGGAACTTACTCACGAACAGCGGGACATCAAGATGGCGGCAAGGGAGTTTGCAGAGAAAGAGTTCACCGATATCGCCAGGGTGCTGGATGAGGAGGAGCGGTTCGACGACAGGCTATGGAAAAAGGCGGCGGAACTCGGCTTTCTCGGGGTCTTTATTGACGAAAAATATGGTGGGGCCGGCCTCGGGCAGCTGGACCAGGCACTGATTATAGAAGAATTCGGCAGGGTGGACGGGGGGATAGGCCAGACCCTAATCGCCACTTACTTCGGTACCCAGATGATACTGGCTGTGGGAACGGAAGAACAGAAACAGAAGTACCTCCCCAAAGTCGTAAGCGGGGAATGGAGGGCGGGTATGGCTTCCACGGAGCCGGATGTGGGAAGCGATGTGGCGTCCATCGCCACGACCGCGATAAAAGATGGCGATGAATATGTATTGAACGGCAACAAGATGTTCATCACGAATGGGAGCCTCGGCGATTTCCTCGTGGTTCTCGCCGTCACAGACCCCGGTAATCCCAGGAAGCATAATCGCTTGAGCACTTTCATCGTGGAAACCAACAGGCCCGGATATGAGGCGAATAAGCTCCACGGGAAGCTCTCCATCAGGTGTTCCGATACCTGTGAAGTAGCGTTCAAGAACCTGAGGATACCCAAGGAAAACCTTCTCGGACCGGAAGGCAGGGGCTTCTATATACTGATGGATTTCTTCAACCGTGCCCGAATCGACATTGGGGGCATCGCCATAGGCACAGCCCAGGGCGCCCTTGACAAGGCCATCGCCCATGTAAAGAAGAGGAAACAATTCGGCGCGCCTCTCGCCGCATTGCCCACGGTGCAGACCAAGATCGCCGATATGGCAACCCTCCTCGAGGCGGGCAGGAGCCTCCTCTATCGGGCCGCCCGTGACCTGGACGAGGGGAACGTAGACCCCTCTCTCATTGCCATGGCCAAATGGTATACCTGCGAGCTTGCAGTCAAGATCTCCGACGAGGCGATCCAGCTCCACGGAGGGTACGGTATCCTCAAGGAATATAACGTGGAGCATTACTGGAGGGATGCAAAGGTTTTCGAGATATTCGAAGGGACCAAGGAAGTGGAGAAAATACTTATCGGAAGAAAGCTGCTGGGAAAATTCTAACCCCTCTAAGAAAGTCTCAAATAGAAGGGGCCCGTATATTTACACGGGCCCCTTCTCATGATATCAGTTTCGATTAAGGATTCAATCCGAGGCTTCTCGCGATGATGAGCTTCATGATCTCGGTTGTTCCCGCAAGGATCGAGAGGGCCCGGACATCGCGGTAGATGCGGCTGATCTTGTACTCTTCCATGTAGCCGTAGCCGCCGTGGAGCTGAACCGACTGATAGGCGATACGGTTGACCATCTCGCCCAGGAAGGCTTTCGCCATGGAGACTCTCGTATTGATATTGTCGCCGTTGCTGTATTCCCGGACCAGGGTCTCGAGGAAATTCCGGCCGATCTCGAGATCGGTGGCCATCTCTGCAAGTTTGAATGCATTATGCTGAAAATTAGCGATGGGCTTCTTGAAGGCTTCCCTGACTTTCGCATACTCAAGGCCTTCCTTGAACGCCGATTCCGCCATGGCCTGGCATTTTACGCAGACTTCGAGTCTCTCGCGCGCCAGCTTCTCCATCATGTACTTAAAGCCCATGCCTTCCTCGCCCAGCAGGTTCGATGCGGGAACGCGCACATCCGTGTAGGCGAGCTCGGCAGTGTCCTGGGCGTGCTGTCCCATTTTCTCGAGCCTGCGCCGGGTAAGGCCCTCTGCGTCTCCCTCGACCACGATCATGCTGATGCCTTTCTGGCCGATGCTATTCTCCACTTTACAGGCCGTCATGATGATGTCGCATGACATGCCATTGGTGATAAAGGTTTTCTGACCGTTGATTATATAAGAATCACCGTCTTTTACCGCCTTCGTGCGCAGCGAGCCGAGATCTGATCCCGCATCGGGCTCGGTGAGGCCGACGGCGCATATGCCTTCTCCCGTTGTCGTCTTGGGGAGCAGTCTTTTCTTCAGTTCTTCCGTGCCGTAAGAGTAAAGGTAAGGGGTTGCCACATCGCTGTGCAGGGGTACGCCTACATGGAACCCGTCGCCCCATGCCAATTCCTCGTTGATGATGAGGAGAGAATATCTGACATCGAGATCCAAACCACCATACTCTTCAGGCAGCCAGGGGCACAGAAAACCCTGTTTGCCCATCTTCAGCCAGAGTTCTCTGGGTACTACACCGGCTTTTTCCCATTCTTCGCGATGGGGGGTAACCTCTTTCGCCACAAATTTCTTGAACACCTTCCTAAAATCATTTTGTTCCTGGGTTTCTGTAAATAACGGCATACTGTATCTCCTCCTTCTCCGTGATAAGTGAAATATTTTTACTGGTTGCTTTGATCCATGGTCATAGGGATTATCCGGTGCATCCCTGGTCCGTTCCTATCGAATTGAAAAATAAAAGCAATTGCCGTGCCACGATCCGGGGGAATGAAATTTCTTTTCTGAGATCGACCTTTCTTCCGAGAAACATCAACTCCCCTTTATGGTTCCGATCTGTTTTTTGAGGAAGCAGTTGCGCCTTTTCACTACATCACATGTGCCTTTGGAAACATCAATGAATGGATAAAAAAGCTCTGCAATAAGGCGGTTGAATATGCATCGTCGAATACCTGTCTGCACCCAAAATAGTACAATAACGATTTTGGGATGTCAAGAACAATTAATGAGTTTCAATGGTTTCAAGGAATGGGAAGAAAGGATCCGGAAACAACAAGCCCTTCTCGGGGGACCGCTTTACGCGCCGGCCCCCGAGAAGGGCTTCTGTACTATTTCATGAACACGCTCGGCAGATAGAGAATCAGATCGGGAAATGCAAAAAAGAGCAAAATGCAGATCACCAGGGCTATGAGAAACGGGTATACCCCGGCATAAATTATGCTCATCGGCACCTTGGTGATATTCCGTACCACAAAGACGCACATGGCCACCGGCGGGATAACCGATCCCACACAGACGGTGAGGGAGACCATGATGCAGGCCCAGATCGGATCGTACCCCATGGAAAGAATGGCGGGGAAGAATATGGGCGTGGCGAGGATCATGAATGCGAGGTCGTCGATGAAGGAGCCGCCTATGAGGTAGACAAAAAAGATGATGCCCATGATGAAGTGCCGGTGAATAGGCAATGTCACCACCCACTGGGCTACGATATCGGGTATGTTCGTGACGGCAACGAAATGGCCGAGTACATTTGAGCAGGCGACGATGAGGAGCACCATACAGGAGGTACGCAGTGCCTCGAGGATAGAGCGCTTCACCCCTTCGAAATTGATGTCCCTTTTAACGAGGCAGAGGATGAGAACCGCGAAAGTCCCGATGCTGCCTGCTTCGGTAGGAGTGAAAAAGCCTTTCATGAGGCCCCCGATCATGACGCAGAAGATCACGATGGGCCAGATGATAGCCGGCATGGTCTCCATCCGTGCTTTCCAGCTGTAGGTCTCACTGGCCGGGCCTATCTCCGGATTAATTCTCGCCCATCCGAAAATGACTACCAGAAAGAAGAAGGCAAGCATGAGTCCGGGGATTATACCTGCCATGAAGAGCTTGCCGATCGACTGCTGGGTAACGATCCCGAGGATGATGAGAATGACACTCGGGGGGATGAGCACACCCAGGGTACCCACGGTAGCCACGATGCCGGTAGAAAGTTTCTTACTGTAGTTGAAGCGGTCCATCTCAGGAACTGCCACGCTTGCGAAGGTCGCGCAAGTGGCAACCTGGGAGCCGCAGATGGCCTTGAAGACCGTGGCGCCCGCGACGGTTGCCATGGCAAGTCCGCCGGGGATATGCCCTAGGAACCTGTGGGCACTGTCGTAGAGCCGCTTTGCGATACCCGCGTTAAATGCAATCTGCCCCATCAGGACGAAGAGGGGGACTACGGTGAGGCTGTAGGATTCGAGGGCATCGTAGAAGTCATTTGCCAGTATATTCATGGCAGGGCCGGGGCCGACGATGACCGCATAGCCCACCACACCGATGATCGCCATGGCAAAGGCGAGCTCGATGCCTGTCATGAACAAGCCTAATAAGACGATAATTCCAACAATTCCGACGGTTATTTCATCCATTTTCTCTCTCCACGATAAATATCTTGAACACATCTCCGATAAGGGCGAAGACCTCTATGAAGAAGCAGAAGGCCAGCGCACAGGCAGCAGGGAAATAAGGTATGTGGAGGGTCAGGGAGACCTCACCGGTCTTGTAAAGATGGATCCCTTTTTTGAGCAAAAAAACGGCAAGAAGGGAAAAGAGTAAAATCCCCATGATGCGGGTGATAAAAAATACAATATTTTTCACTCGTTCCGTGCGGTTCTCCACGAGGAAGTCCACGCAGACATGGCCTTTGTCCCAGGTCGTTTTTGGTACCGCGAAACCGACAACTATCGCTCCCGAGACGGCCACCAGCTCATAGGTGCCGAGGATCGCACTGCCGAACGCGCGCAGGATCACATCCGCCACCGTAAGGAGCATCATGAAAAAGAGGACGACCCCCGCCAGCGCGTTCATCCAGCCGACGAGCCTCTTAAATAGTGCAAGATATGCGTTCATCAAACCTCCTAAAGAGACGCCGGGGAGTAAGACCCCCCGGCTGTCGTAATGTCTAATATATTTTCAGCTGGTTACTTAATGGGAGGGTTATTCTTCTTTATGAAATCCCGGGCAAACTTCAACACTTCGTCGCCGGGAAGTCCCTTCGCCTTCATATTCTTTAAATATTCGTCGTAGAGGGGCTGAGCCTTCGCAGCCCATCGAGCCTGTTCCTCATCGGAGAGCTTTATGATCTTATTGCCTCTCTTGAGGGAGAACTGCTTGCCGGACTCGTCAATGGCATCCCATACCTTGATCTGCTTCTCGATCCATTCCTGGTTGATCTGCTCGATGATCTTCTGGCTGTCGGGAGGAATGCTGTCCCATTTCTTCTTGTTCATGGCGACCAGGAAAACGGCGGTATACGCAGTTCCGTAGTTCTCCGTCGTATACTTGATTACTTCGCCCAACTTCCAGCCTTCGAGGGCTTCATAGGCGCAGAGCAGGCCGTCGGCGACACCCTTGGAGATGGCGTCATAGGCATCGCCCATAGGCATGGCAACGGGCGTACCGCCGAGGAGTGACATGAAGCGTGCGTTGGAGCCGAAGGTCCTCATCTTCATACCCTTCAGGTCTTCGAGCTTGTTGACCGGTTTACGTGCATGGAGGATGCCGGGGCTCTGGGCGTGAAAGTACATGACCTTCACTTCGTCAAATTCTTTCGGTTTGAACTTCTGAAAATAGGCGTTCGCCAGTCTCGTCGATACCGAGTCGGCATGATATCCCATCGGGTAGTCAAGGACCTCGGTCAGGGGGAACTTGCCCATGGTATAACCGAGGACGATGTTGCCTACGTCTACGACGCCCTGGACGACGCTGTCATAGGTCTGGGCGGGAGGGGTAAGAGTGGCCCCTGCATAATGGCGGACTTTCACTTTGCCGTTGGTTCTCTTCTCTACCTCTTTACACCAGTCGGCCGTGATGACCGCCAGTTTGTGTGTGGGAGGATGGAAAGCGGAGAACCGGAGCGACACGGCTTTGTCCTGAGCTGAAGCGACTGTCACGAACAAACAACTTACTGCAAAGGCCAAGAGCGCAACTGTACTGATACGTTTCATAATACCCCCTTTGAGTAAAATTAGTGTGCCTTGCAACAAAGCATAACAAATTTGTTTTTGTAAACCAAGTAATTAATCGATTGGTCTAAAATACGGATAACCTATCCTGACTTGCAAAGGTGATGCCGGACCATGGGCGCTCGCCGGCAAGGAAGACTTCGACCGCGTATGGAACCCGCGCAGGCGGGAATCGCCCGCAGAGAAAGGGGGTCATGGGGTCTATGTAAATCTGCAGTTATTATCGGGGTTGTACCGCTGCATGCGGCACAGGTGTAGCAATAGGAAACAATTGGATCAAAAAGATCCCGCCCCTTGCATCAGTGGCGGGATCTTTTTGATCCGGTCTATATTTCGGTCCGAAACTATTTCATGAATACGCTTGGCAGATAGAGAATGAGGTCCGGGAAGGCGAAGAACAACAAGATACAGATAATGAGTGCGATGAGGAAGGGGTATACACCCGCATAAATTATGCTCATCGGCACCTTGGTGATATTCCGTACCACAAAGACGCACATGGCCACCGGCGGGATAACCGATCCCACACAGACGGTGAGGGAGACCATGATGCAGGCCCAGATCGGATCGTACCCCATGG
>DASXUJ010000102.1 GCA_036504895.1 Syntrophorhabdaceae bacterium | reverse complement strand
CGTCCTTGTCGAGCTCTGAGAATGCCTGATAGATGTCGGAATAGGCCTGGACGTTGAGAGAGTTGACCGGGGGCCTGTTGAGTCGTACGGTTGCGACGTTTCCTTCCATTTCTATTAAGAGTGTTTCGTAGGTCATATGGTGCCTCCTTGAATAGTAATAAGCATTTGCGTAAGGTGTAACTTCCCGGGCGACCTATGGCCGCACCTCTCCCCCAGCCTCCCCTTCCCGATCCGCAGGCCCGAAGCTCACCAGGAGCGCCCCTTTTAGTTCATTAAATGAAATTGTTGTTCACCAAATGATATTATCGGGCGGATTTTTTGTCAAGCAAAAAGTGAGGAAAATTGTAAGTCCTCCGTTTCAGCTCAAACCCTTTTTTCGCCGCAGATAAAACCGGATAAGGGCGGATAAAAACGCCTCTTCCGTCCACCCGGTGACACCACCGGCTGGACACTCTCTGGCCCGCAGGGCCGAGAGTATTTGACCGGCCAGTGTCGGCCGGTGAGATTGCCAATCCTCTTTTCATCTGCCTTTATCCGGTATTATCCGCAGTTATCTGCGGCTAAAACGCTTTTGATCGGTAGCCAGAGAGAATAGACCGGTTCCAACAGCAGGAGAGTTTGACTGTTCAGCGCCGCCTTTTTCTTGCAGAGTTTCGAAGACATGGTAAAATGATAGCCGGATATGAAATCAAAACCAGCGGTCCGAATACTAGTTACCTATCACTCCCAGAGCGGCAATACGGCGCAATTGGCCGGGGCGGTGGCTCGGGGCGTGGCGGAGACGGAGGGGGTTACGGCAATCTTCAAGCGGGCGGCAGCGACAGTTGCCGTGGATATCCGGGAATGCGACGGGCTGGTGATCTGTTCGCCCGAATATTTCGGGTATATGGCGGGGGCGATCAAGGACCTTTTCGACCGGACTTACGAGACCCTGCGGGACGATTTCCGAATGAACAAGAAGCCCTATGCCCTGGTTATATGCGCGGGAAATGACGGCACGGGCGCCCTCACCCAGATCGAGCGCATCCTGAAAGCCTATCGCGTGAAGAAGGCACAGCACCCCATTATCTGCAAAGGCCCGGTCACGGAGGAGATTATCCTTCGCGCCGTCGAGCTGGGTAAAACCATGGCGGAAGGCGTAAAGATGGGCATATTCTGATATCGCCCGTTCATACAAAGTTGTATACTGTCATCAACCGGTCTTCCCATGGGCTCAAAACGCGAAAATAAGACTCTCGAAGAATCCGAGGCGCGATATCGCCTCCTCATAAAGCATTCCCCCGACGCAATTTTTCTCTTTAATCCGAGGACCCGCAAAATTATCGAGGTAAACGATCAGTTCCTCAACATCCTGGGGTATACGGAAGAGGATGTGGCCCGCCTCACGCTCAAAGATATCCTGGTTTTGGAAGATAAGACTATCCGGTTGAAGATCCAGGAGATGCTCGAGCGCGGCCAGGCGGTGTTCGGGGTGAGGCAGTATAAGCGGGCCGACGGCTCGTTGCGTGAGATCGAGGTGGGGGCACGGCTCATACGCTCCGGCACCCGGCAGGTGGTCATGGTCAACATGCGGGACGTGACGGAGCGGAACCGCGTGGAGAGGGCCCTCAAGGAATCGGAAGACCGCTACCGGACAATTTTCGAGACCACCGCCTGCGCGACGGTCATTATCGATGAGGATATGACCGTCTCTCTCGTGAATAGCGAATTCGAGAGGCTCTCGGGCCATTCCAAAGAGGAGATCGAGGGCAGGATCAAGTGGACCGAATTCCTGGAGCCCAGGGATATGGAGCGCGTGGCGCGCTACCACACTCAAAGGAGGATCGATCCAACAGGTGCGCCGAGGAACTATGAATTTCAGTTTGTGCGCACTTCCGGAGAACAAAGGACCATATTCATGACGAGTGCCCTTATTCCGGGGACCACGAAAAATATCGCGTCCCTCCTCGACATTACCGACCGGGTGGCTGCCGAGAACGCGCTCAGGGAGAGCGACCGGCGTTACCGGACCTTATTCGAGGAATCGAGTCACGCCCTCTATACGACGACCCCTGAAGGGCGCCTGATCGACTGCAACCAGGCCATGCTCGACCTTTTCGGCTACACCCGGGAAGAGATGGCGCGGATCACCATGTCCCGGCTCTACCGCAATCCCCGGGAGGATATGAAGCTCCGGAGCGACGTGAGAAAGAAGGGTGTGGTGAGGGACCGGGAAAGCCGGTTCAGGAGGAAGGACGGAACGGAACTGAGCTGTCTCCACACGGCAAGCCTCCGCCATTCCGGCATGGATCGGATACTCGGGTATGAGGGCATCATTCAGAATATTACGGAGCGGAAGCGCGCCGAGGAGGCGCTGCTCGCCAACAAGGATCAGCTGGAGCAGATGGTCGTTGAAAGGACCGGGGAGCTTCAGAAGGCGAACGAGAGGCTGACCCTCGCCCTCACCAAGGGAAAACGGATCGAGATCATGATGTGGAAAGGGGCCGAGCGGTATAAAAAACTCTATGAAAATTCACCCTTGGGCATGTACCGGACCAATCCCCACGGCCGCCTTCTCATGGCCAACCCCGCCCTCGTCAGGATGCTCGGCTATGCCTCTTTCCTGGAGCTCGCCTCCACTCCCGTTGAATGGGGTGATTACGAGCCGAGCTATCTGCAGCCGGAGTTCAGAAAGCTCCTCGCGGAAGCGGACCGGGTCCGCAACTACGAAGCCGCATGGAAACGACCCGACGGATCGACCATATTCGTGAGGGAACGCGCAAGGGTGACAAGGGCAGGGGACGGAACAATCCTCTATTGTGAAGGCACGGTGGAGAATATTACGGAGCGGAAGAAGGCGGAGGAGAAGGTCCAGGCCTACCAGGAGGAGCTTCGCTCCCTCGCTTCCGAGCTCTCTTTTGCCGAGGAGCGGGAAAGACGGCGGATTGCCGTGATCCTGCACGACGACGTGGGCCAGCTTCTCGCCGTCTCCAAGATGAGGCTCGACGGGCTTGGAGAAGTCCCTCTTGCCGGGGAGCTGAAAACCCAGATCGACGAGGTCAGGGGCCTCGTCGGGCTGGCCATAAGCCACACCCGGTCCCTCACCTTCGAGCTCTCCCCTCCCGTGCTCCATGAGCTCGGCTTCGTCTCAGCCCTGGAGTGGCTCGGCGAGCAGATGGAGAAGACCCACGGCTTCCGCTTTGTCTTTCAGAATGACCCCGAACCGAAGATTATCGACAAAGAAGTGGGCATATTCCTCTTTACCTCCGTCAGGGAGCTTCTCGTAAATGTTGCCAAGCATGCGGAGGCACGGACCGTCTGGGTTTCGTTAAGGATGAAGGGGGAGGAGATAGTGGTCGAAGTGAGGGACGACGGCAGGGGTTTTCCGCCGGCGAAGGCGGACGTGAGGTCCCGGGGCTTCGGCCTTTTCAGTATCAGAGAGCGGCTTCGCCACCTCGGCGGCCGCATCTTAATTGAATCGAACGCCGGAATGGGCGCCGCAGTCACTCTTTCGGCTCCGGCGAAGATGACCAAGACTTAAATGAGAGAGGGCACATGACGATCAGGATTGTTCTCGCAGACGACCATAAGATTATGAGAGAAGGGCTCAGGGCCCTCCTCGAAAAACATGCCGATTTCGAGGTTGCCGCCGAGGCTGAAAACGGCATCGAAGCGGTCCAGCTCGTGAAGAAGCTTAAACCCCATATCGTGATCATGGACATAGGCATGCCGGGGCTCAACGGCATTGAGGCAACCCGGCAGGTCACCACGGACGTCCCTGCCACCAAGGTGATCGCCCTTTCCATGCATTCCGATAAAAGGTTCGTGGTCGAGATGCTGAAGGCGGGCGTCTCGGGCTATCTCCTCAAGGACAGCGCGTCGGAAGAGCTTGCCTCCGCCATACGCACGGTCCTCGCCGGCACCCCCTATCTCAGCCCCAAGATCACCGATGTGGTGCTCAAGGACTACCTCAGTACCCTTACGAAAACCGAGCCAAACGCCTTCTCGGTGCTTACACCCCGGGAGAGGGAAGTGCTCCAGCTCATCGCCGAAGGCCGGACCACCAAAGAGATCGCCGCCGCCCTCTTCGTAAGCGTGAAAACTGTGGAAACCCACCGCCAGCAGCTCATGGAGAAGCTCGATCTCAGGAGTGTTGCGGAGCTCACGAAGTATGCCATACGGGAGGGCCTCACCTCCCTGGGTCCCTGAGCAAGACCGTCCCGGTCCCGCCGTTTTTGAGCCCCAGACACGGATCTCTTCAATCCTTCGCTTTTCCCTCCCCCATTTCAGGACTTTTGCCCTTCCCTTTCGGGATTTTTACCCCCCATCTCAGGGTTCACCCGATACCTTCCTTTTCCGGAACGGAATATTATAAGGCATAGATACAAAGGCACCGGCCGGGATTAAGACTTCGCCCGGTCCGGTTCCACCCGTGCTTTCAAGGAGGCAGTTATGGATTTAGGACATTTAATGGCCGGACCGTTTTTACTCGGCCTTGTGAACATCATGTTCATCAATATCATTCTTTCAGGGGACAACGCGGTGGTCATCGCCATGGCGGTCCGCACCCTGCCCGCCAAGGAGCGGCAGTGGGGTATCGTACTGGGCACGGCAGGGGCGGTAATCCTGAGGATCGGCCTAACCTTCGCGGCAGCGAGACTCCTCGAGATATCGGGCATCAAGCTCGCCGGGGGCATCCTCATCCTCTGGATCGCCTTTAAGCTCCTTATCCCCGAATATGACGACGATCACGTAAAAGAGGTGCGGGGTCTGCGCCAGGCGATCGTCACCATTCTCATGGCAGATCTCGTCATGAGCCTCGATAACGTGCTCGGAGTAGCGGGCGCGGCACAGGGGGACACGATCCTCCTCTTCATCGGCCTCGCGACGAGCATCCCCATCGTGGTCCTCGCAAGTAACGTCATCACGAGTCTCATGACCCGCTTTCCCGTCATCGTCCTGCTGGGTGCCGCAGTCCTGGGCAGGGTCGCAGGCGAGATGATCATGACCGACCCCTTGCTCACAAGGGCCTTGGGCGGCCATGGAAGCGTGTTCAGCTATACGGTGCAGATTGTTTTGGCCGTCGGTGTGGTGGCCGCGGCAAAGATGTGGGTCAGGTTCCGCGCACCCAGGGTAACCCCGGCGCTCGAATTTGCCGCAGAAGACGGGGAAGAGGGCGGAAAGGGGCTATAGCCGAGAAGTCTTTCCCTGTGGGCGCCTTTCGTATTCAGGCTATTTTTTTTCGATATTCTTGAGGCGCTGGGCCTCGGGGAAGTAACGGTGGAGTATGGGTCCCCGAAGGCCGTCGCTCCTACTGAAATTTGTAGTTTACCCCGAAGAAGACCACGTTGGCCTTGTAATCGGGATTGGCGTAGGCGCCGGTAAGGTACGTGGTCGGCGGGGTTCCGAGGGTATACCTGTAGCCGTCGTACTGGGCGTCCGAGACGCTGTATTTCTCATAGGCATACCCGGCAGTCAAAGAGGTTGAAGGCGTGACGTTATAGAGCACCTTCACCATGTAGAATTCCTTCTTGTAGCTGCCCCAGTTCCCTATGTCGATATTGTCGTTATTCCGGCCCCCTGTGAGGGCGGCGTTCGTGAAATAGGTAAAATCATTGGTGCCGTGCGACCGCAGGTAGTCCGCGGAGAGCCTGAGCGTAAGCACCCTCGGGACCACGTAGATGTCCGTGGCGATCCCGAAATCGAATGTCTTGTCCGTCTGGTCCGACTGCCAGTTGAAATTGGTGGCATTTTGGATTCCGAAGGGGTTCGGATTTGCCCCTGCGGCATACCTCCTCTGGAATTCCGTGAATTTCCGCTCGTCGTAATCGAAATAGCCGAAGAGCCTTGCGAATTCACCGACGGCGTAATCCACGTCGAAGCTGAACTCGGTGCGCTCATCGTTCTGCAGCCCGAGCAGGGTGGCCGTATAGCTCGTCTTTTTATACTTGTACCCGAGTGTGAAGCTCAGCTCGTCGAGGGGTGAGAAGTTGGCCGAGGCCTTGAAGGTCTCTCTGATTGCCGGGGCCGCGTCGAATCTTCTCATGTAAAGCTCCACCAGTTCATCGCCGGCCAGTCCCTGTGGCCGGAACTCCGCCGACCTTACCAGCTTCTCGTAGCCCACCTTGAGAATCCCCATTTTGAGGGGCGACCACCGGAGTTCCGCAGAGTAGACATCGTCCTGGTTTTTCGGTATGTCATTCCTCTTCCTGTCGAGATTGACATGCTTATACCCTGTCACCAGATGAAGGTTCTTCTGGAGGCTGAAATCGACCTCCGCCCCGAAATATTGCTTCTTATAGGTGAACAGGGTGTTTACCGTCGTCGCACCGCCTGCGGTTGCGACCACGGTATCCGACTTGTTGTCTCTATCGTAGTATTTATAAAAGAGCTTGCCCTCGGCGAAAGAGACCGGGCGGGAGGTGAAGACGAAATCATAATTCTGGGTCCTCACATCCCCGTAAAACCGGTTGCTGCTCAAAGTCACCGGCGTGCGTACGCCCGCGTCCCATATTGTGGACAGGAAGTTCTGGTCCGACCTTGCCATCGAATAGGAGAGATTCGTATTCAGTTTGCTGTTATAAGGTAGCTTCGCGGAGCCGGTAAGGCCCGCCCTGTGAAAACTGTTGTCAGGGGGAAGGGTAAGAGTGTCCACATTCGGCTGGGTAACCAGAAAGGGATTGCGAAAGTTTAGAAAATCGTTGTTATTTTTGAACTGGCTGTATGCGTAGGAAAGGGAGAGAAAGAAAGGCTGCCGGGCATAGCCCGCTTCCGCTTTCACCTGGTCGGTCTGATAGTCGACGGGCTGGGGGAGTTCTATGGCCCTCCCGAACGCCGCTACCGCGCCTTCGGCGCCCGACGGTTTGGTGCCCGTCTTTTTCTCCTGGGAGAAGGACACATCGAAAAAGAAGGGCTTAAGGAGGGTAACCTTTGCCCCTCCACCGTATTCCTTCCTCTTTGTCGAGTATGCGAAGGGGAGCCAGGTCGAGGGATTGGCGCTCGCAGCGCCCGGGCCGCCGTAGGCGAGGGTGGAGCTGCCCGCGCCTGTATAGGGCGTAATCCCGTCGAACCCGATATTGTGGGGCGTTTCATTATAGAAGAGGAAATATTTGAAGCTCCCCCTCTTTCCACCATCCAGCCGGTAATACTGGTCGTCATATCCCATATTCAGGGCATTGAATTTCACAAAGTTCCCCGTTTGGTCGTCGAAGTCGAAATAGATCAACCCGTAGGCCCCCAGCGTGCCTCCACGGATATCCCTGTATTCACTGTATTTTGCCTGGTTTCCCCGCACCGCGGGGTAGGTGCCGGTGACCCCCGCCTCGAGCTCGACCTTCTTTGGCTCGGCCTCCGGCGCGCCCCTCTTCGTCTCTTCCGCAAAGGCGTCCAGGATTGGAGCGGTTACCAGAATAAGCACATAAAGCATAAGTCTCGGCCTCATATTGTCACCCCTATCTCAGAAAACGCTGTCCCCTGTCCGTCGGGCTGTTGGTGCCGTGCACGTTCGTATGGCAGAGCACGCAGTTACGCGATACCATGCGGTTACTGGGGGCCGGTCCCCTGAAGGTTTCGAAGCTCGTATACGGTGTGCCGGGGTGCTGGCTGAAGTCGTGGCAGCTCTGGCAGAGCTGAGGCGTCTTTCTGGTGAGCAGGGCGGAGTGGTTGCTTCCATGGGCCACGTGACAGTTGAGGCAATTTTCCGCCACCGGCGGGTGCTCGACCATGAAGGGCCCTCTTTTCTCCGCGTGGCACTTGTAACACAACTCGTTTATGGAATCGGCCTTCACCATTTTCGGGCCGAAGGCGCCGTGGGGCTCATGACACGCGGAACACCCCGTCTTGCCCTCCCTGATCGGGTGATGGGATTGCCTCAGGGTCTGGGACCTCACATCCTTATGGCAGCCGAAGCATAGGTCGGGCATGGGCGCCTTCATCGTCTTGCGCTGGGCAGGCAGCGGCAGATATCCGGACGGGGCGCGTAGCGGCTTCATCCCCGTGTGGACCACATGACAGGTGTCACAGGAAAGGCCGGAGCTTTTATGTTTGCTCATATTCCAGAAAGCCTGTTTCGGCGAGTCCTCGTGACATTTGAGACATTTTGCGGTCTTCTCCCTTGCGTCCGGATTCGGCCCGAAGGCAAACATCGTGCCTTTCCCCCCTCCCCTTTTTACATGGGACGCTCCCGGTCCGTGACATGTCTCGCAGCCCTCCTCTTTCGCAGGGGAGCCCGGAACATAGGTCTTGCCGTGAATCGATTCCGCGTAGCTTTGAACATAATTGGCGTGGCACGATTTGCACGCGTCGGAGCCGATATAATCGGGCGCCCCGTAGGACATTTCTGCTGAAAAG
Organism: Syntrophorhabdaceae bacterium; assembly: GCA_036504895.1. Classification (NCBI taxonomy): domain Bacteria; kingdom Pseudomonadati; phylum Thermodesulfobacteriota; class Syntrophorhabdia; order Syntrophorhabdales; family Syntrophorhabdaceae; species Syntrophorhabdaceae bacterium. The sequence goes on along the minus strand of DASXUJ010000102.1, from coordinate 22,469 downwards.
AATGCTGAGAGGAGATACAGGATAAAAACGTATATAGCCGGGACTGCGAATCTTCTCATTACAAGCCCCCTTTTTCCGCGCTCTGACCCCGCGTCACGATCGTCCTGTTCAATTCAGTAAAGAAACTTGGGCTTACTAAGAAAATCTCAAGAGAAAACTAAGGCGGCAGCTATAGGCTGTCAAGCTACGGAAAGGCCAGGGTAAAATTATTTTTGGGAATCCTTTAGGCAAACTCCGACAGGGGCGGACAAAAAGGAGATCCGGAGAGGATGGGTGAAAAATCCTCTTCGGCGCACATTATAGTAAGGTGGGAGCGCACACCGGGCGCCTCCCGGGGAGGGCGGCACACACCCTGGATCACGCGGGGGACCTGATCCTTCGCGGTTCCCTATTCAGGGTCTCCCTTCCCTTTAGAAGGGTTTTTCATCCATCTTCAGCTTGAATGCCGGTTCTTTTCGCTCCATCTCGTCTTTTTTCACCTCCGCCATTTTGATGTGGAGCCGTACGTCGTTGGGGCTGTCGGAGTAGGCGATGGCGCTGTCATAGCTTATTCTGCCGGCCATGTAGAGGTCGAAGATGTGCTGGTCGAAGGTCTGCATGCCTTCGTGGTAGGCCAGGGCCATGGCTTCCTTGATGAGGTCTATCTCCCCTTTCAGGATAAGGTCTTTTACCCTTGGGGTATCGAGGAGTATCTCTATGGCCGCCACCCTTTTGCCGTCTACCGTGGGGATGAGCCTCTGGGAGATGATCGACCTCAGGTTGAGGGAGAGCTGCATGTAGATCTGGAGGTGGCGCTCGATGGGAAAGAAATTGAGGATCCTCTCCATCGCCTGGTTCGCGTTATTCGAGTGGAGGGTGGCCAGGGCGAGGTGGCCGGTCTCGGCGAAGGTGATGGCGTGCTCCATGGTCTCGGCGTCCCTGATCTCTCCGATCAGGATCACGTCCGGGGCCTGGCGGAGCATATTTTTCAGAGCATTGGCGAAGGAATGGGTGTCGAAGCCCACCTCGCGCTGGGTGACCACGCTCAGCTTGTGGGGGTGGACGAACTCGATGGGGTCCTCGATGGTGATGATGTGGCCCCTCTGGCTGGAGTTGCGGTAATCGAGCATGGCGGCGAGGCTCGTCGATTTTCCGCTTCCCGTGGCGCCCACCACCAGGACGAGACCGCGCCTGGTCATGACGATCTCCTTCATGATCGCGGGGAGGCCGAGCTCGTCTATGGTCTGGATGGTGATCTTTATCTGCCTGATGACGAGGCCCGTGAAGCTCCTCTGCCTGAAGATATTGACCCTGAACCTTCCGAGGTCGGGATAGTAGAGGGCGAGGTTCATCTCCAGCTCTTCCTCGTATCCCTTCTTCTGACGGTCGTTCATGATGGAAGCGGCGATTGCCTCCGTCTCTTCGCTGGTCAGGGGCGTCTCGCCGTGGGGCTCCACGATGCCCTCGATGCGGAACATGGGGGGCAATCCGACAGTGAGGTAGATATCGGAGGCGTCACGCTCCACCATATATTTCAGATGATCGTAAAGGTCTGCCATGGCCTTACCTCTGCAGCTTGTTTGAGAGATAGAAGGAGACTTCCTCCCGGTTCACGATGTTTCTCGCAATGAGGTCCTGCACCGCGGCCTCCATGGTCTGCATCCCCATAGCCTTGCTCGTCTGCATGATGGAAAGGATCTGGAAGATCTTCCCTTCTCTTATAAGGTTCCGTACCGCGGGACTTCCGAGGAGGATCTCGAAGGAGGCGACACGGCCCTTGCCGTCCTTTCGCTTGAAGAGGGCCTGGGTCACCACCGCCTGGGCGGACTCGGCGAACATGGAGCGTACCTGGTTCTGCTGGGCAGCGGGGAATACGTCGATCACCCTGTCCACCGTGCTGGGCGCGCCGCTCGTGTGGAGGGTCCCGAAGACGAGATGGCCCGTTTCCGCGGCGGTCAGGGCCAGCGATATGGTTTCCAGGTCGCGAAGCTCGCCCACGAGTATCACGTCCGGGTCTTCACGGAGCGCGCTTCGAAGGGCATTGGCGAAGCTTTTCGTATGAGGGCCCAGTTCCCTCTGGTTTACGAGGCAGCTCTTCGAGGTGTGGACGAATTCGATGGGGTCTTCTATGGTAATGATGTGCCCCTTGCTCTCCGTGTTGATGAGGTCGACCATGGTGGCCAGGGTCGTCGATTTCCCGCTCCCCGTGGGTCCCGTCACGAGGACAAGCCCTTTTTCCAGGCGGGCGATCTCCATGAGGGTCTTTGGCAGGCCCAGCTCTTCGAAAGTGGGGATCTTGTTCGGGATCGACCTGAATACTGCCGCGTCCCCGCGCTCCTGTTTGAACACATTCCCCCTGAACCTCCCGTATTCCCCCAGGGCAAAGGAGAAGTCGAGCTCGAGGTGCTCTTCGTAGGCCTTGCGCTGCTGGTCGTTGAGGATGCCGTAGACCATGTTGTGCACGGTCTCCTTATCGAGGTTCTCCACCTCGACCTTTCTCATCTCACCATGTATCCTTATAAAGGGTTGCTCGCCGGCGCTCACGTGGAGGTCGGACCCCTGGTTCTCCACGGCAAAAATCAGTAATTCGGAAATATCCACAAAGAAAACCTCCTACAATTTAAGGGGATCACGTCGCCCCCTCGGTCGGCAAAAGCCGACCGAGCCTCCCCGTCTCGCTCGCGGTGCGAGCTATACGTCCGCGGAGAATTTATGCGTGCTCATCATGCTCGATTCCCGCATACCTGGTGGTCGGGACTCGATTGCTTCAGGGACTTGCCCCTTGGGGCTCCTTCTCTCGAACGGGAGGGCTTAAGCAGCCTTCATACGAGAAAGAATCAGCGCTCCAATTATTCCACCTCTTTGGATATCGGCAAATTCGGGAAATTCTTTAGTTAATGTTTCAGAGAAAGTGGTGGGTGGTCCTGAAGCGCCTGCGGGTGGGGCTCTCACAGTGGGACTTGAGCCGACTTTGTCTGGGAAAAGTCAGCTTTCCAATGCTTCCACTTCCTTGAAGGTAGGTAAATCTGCGAGGTTCTTGAGGCCGTAGGTCTCGAGGAAGTTGTGGGTGGTCCTGAAGCCTACGGGTTTACCCACGTCGTCGAGCCTGCCCCCGAGCTCGATGAGATGCCGCTCGAGGAGGATCTTTATGGCGCGCGACGAATCGACCCCCCGCATCTGATCGATCTCGCGCTTGGAGATCGGTTGTTTATAGGCAATAATGGAGAGCACTTCGAGAAGGGATTTCGTGAGGCCCACTTCTTTTTCCCTCACGAACCTCGTCACCCATTCGCGGTAGTCCGGCCTGGTCCTCATTTGAAAGCCGCCCGCCACCTCCTGGATCACCATGGCGCGCCCGGACGCGTAATATTCCTGGGTGAGGTCGCTGAGCGCCCGCGCCACGTCATCAGGGGGGAAATCGCTCAATTTCCTGGTGAGATACCTGAGCGATACCGGTCTCGCCGAGGAGAAGAGAATTGCCTCGATAATGCTCTTCAGCTCCATGAGCCCAAAAACTCCTTTATTTTCTCTTCGATCGCCCTGGTCTGCCTGGGGTAACTGAACCAGTTCACTTCCTTCTCCTTGGAAAACCAGGTAACCTGCCTTTTCGCGTAATGGCGCGTATGCTTCTTGATATCTTCTACCATAACCTCGTAAGGGATTTCACCCTTTATATAAAGGAGGATCTCCCGGTATCCGATGCTCCCGAAGGGCTTGGCCGCTTCATCATAGCCCATGGCAATCAGACCCTTTACCTCCTCCACCCAGCCCCGTTCGAGCATCTCCTCCACTCTTCCGTTGATCCTCCTGTAAAGTTCTTCCCTTTCTCCCGTGAGACCGATCTTGAGCATGTCGTATCGGGCTTCCCGGAATCCGTGCTCCTTTTCAAGCTCCGACATGGGGCTCCCGGTAAGGCGAAATACCTCCATGGCCCGCACCGCCCTCACCCGGTCTTTAAAACTGATCCTCATGGCGTAGGCATAATCTATTTCCTTAAGCCTTTCATAGAAGCCGAGGGGGTCCCTGTCGTATTCATCCCTCAGCTCTTCCCGGATTGCCGTGTCCGAGGGCGCTTTGAAAAGGCCGTAGGTAAGGGCCCTCAGGTAGAGGCCGGTGCCTCCCACAAGGATAGGGAGCTTCCCCCGGGCCGTAATCTCCGAGATTGCGCGGTCGGCTTTTTCCACAAAGAGGGCCGCATTGAAATCTTCTTCCGCCTCGGCGATATCGATAAGGTGGTGGGGGATTGCGCCGAGCACGACCGTGTCCGGCTTTGCGGTGCCGATCGTGAAATGACGGTAGACCTGCATGGAATCGGCATTGATGATCTCTGCGTCAAATTGCGCGGCCAGCGTGAGGGCGAGGGCCGACTTCCCTGTGCACGTGGGGCCTACAACGGCAAGGATTTTGGTCTTGTTTGATAACATGGGCGCATATAAAGTATAATATGCCCGGCATGTATTCAAGGGTTATAAAACTGACTATCCTCTTTCTCCTCCTGCCGGCCGTCTTCGGCGCGGGCTTCGGCTACGCCCTCGTCAATTACCTTGAAATACCGGACGTGAAGCAGCTCGAAAGCTACAAGCCGAAATCATCGACCAGGCTCTACTCGGATGACGGCACCCTCTATTCCGAGCTTTTCGTGGAGAAAAGGCTTCCCATTCCCATTACGGAGATGCCTTATAACCTGAAATATGCCTTTATCGCCATCGAGGACGTGCGGTTTTACAGCCATTTCGGCATCGATGTCAGGGGCATAGGCAGGGCTGCATTCAGGAACCTCATGAAACGGGGCATCAGCGAAGGGGCTTCCACCATTACCCAGCAGCTCGCCCGTAACCTCTACCTGAGCCAGCAGAAGACCTTCAAGAGGAAAATAGAAGAGGCGGTCCTCGCCATACAGATCGAGCGCTCCTACTCAAAGGACGAGATACTCAACATGTACCTCAACCTCATCTATCTCGGTGAAGGGGCCCACGGGGTCGAAGCCGCGGCATATACCTACTTCCACAAAAGGGCAAAGGAGCTGACCCTGGAGGAATGCGCCACCCTCGCGGCCCTTACCAAATCGCCTTCGAGGCTCTCTCCCTTCAAAGCCCCGACAAGGGCCCTCGAAAGGAGAAACACCGTCCTCTTTCGGATGCAGGAGGCAGGTTTTATTCCCAGGAATTCTTACGCCAAGGCAGTGAAAACCCCCCTCACCGTGGCGCCCTTCCGGGCATATGAAAAGAAAAACGGCTATTTCATCGAGTATGTGAAGCAGATGCTCGAAGAATACGTGACCGAACCCCAGGAGATCTACACCACGGGCCTTAACGTGAAAACGACCGTAAACCTCAAAATGACGGAATATGCCTACGAGGCGATACAGAAAGGGGTGGAGCTCTATAAAAACAGAAACCCCGGCGCCAAGGAGATCCCCGAGGTCGCCGTCATCGCCATAGAGGTAAAGACCGGGGAGCTGAAAGTCTTGATAGGCGGGAAAGACTTCTCCACCTCCCCCTTCAACAGGGCGGTCCAGGCCAAGAGACAACCGGGCTCTTCCTTCAAGCCGATCATCTATCTCGCGGCTTTGGAAAAGGGCTTTAAGCCGGACACCATACTGCGCGACGGCCCCCTGTCCTTTACCAACCCCTATACCCATACCGTGTGGAGCCCCAGGAACTACAAGAACCAGTATATGGGCGACGTGACCATGCGCAGGGCCCTCGAGGCCTCCCTCAATACAGCGACGGTGCGGCTCCTCGAAAAAACCGGCCTCGATAACGTGATCGACCTCGCAAAAAGGCTCCATATCGATGCCAACTTTCAGCCGAACCTCTCCCTCGCTTTGGGGACTACCGAGATCGCCCCCCTTGACCTGGCCAACGCCTATGCGGCAATCGCCAGGGGCGGCATCTATATGCCCCCTGTCGCGGTGAAAAGGGTAGCCACCACTGAAGGGGAGGAGAAGTATGTCGAAGAGGTCCACGGTGAGGTGGTAGTCGCACCCGAGGTGGCCCTCTCCCTGGTGGATATCATGAAAGGGGTGGTCAAGCGGGGCACCGCGAGGGCTGCGGCCGGGATGCCTTACTCGCTCGCAGGCAAGACGGGGACTACCGACGAGTTCAGGGACGCATGGTTCATCGGTTTTTCTCCCAACCTGCTCTGCGCCGTATGGGTGGGCTTCGACAAAAAGGCATATTTGGGAAATAAAGAATCAGGCGGCACGGCAGCGCTGCCCATCTGGATAGAATTCATGTCAAAGGCCCTGACCTTGTACCCGAACGAGGATTTTTCCTTTCTGCCCGAGCAGGCGAAAGGGAGCCAGAACGAGACCCAGCCCTGACCCGCGGTTCCCGGTCATTCAAGAGGGAGAAGGGGTCGAAGCAGGCGGAACCGCTGTCATGGGTTGACAAATATCCCCTGCTAATTATACTTATTAATTACAAATGGAGGCAAAAAATGCTCATCAGGAAGATCAGGAGAACAGATAGACGCGGTTTTACCCTTGTTGAACTTCTTGTCGTCATGGTGATTATAGGACTCCTCGCAGCCCTGGTGGGCCCTAAGCTTTTTCCCAAACTGGGAAAGGGAAAACAGGCCGCGGCAAAGGCCCAGATCGAGCTGTTGGGCCAGTCCCTGGACCAGTTCCGCCTGGACGTAGGCCGCTATCCCACCTCCCAGGAAGGCTTGAACGCCCTTGTTGCCAATCCCGGTACCGAAAATTGGGACGGGCCCTACCTCAAGAAGGCCCTTCCCGCGGACCCATGGGGAAAACCCTATAATTACCAGTGTCCCGGCACCCATGGAGAATATGATATTTCTTCCTATGGAAGGGATGGGACCGCGGGCGGCGAAGGTGAAGATAAGGATGTGACGAGCTGGGATTAGGAAGAGCTTGAATGGTCCTATGGGGAGAGCTGGGTGAAGCGTGAGATGTGATGAAAACCCCCATTTTGAGAAAAAAAGGGATAATTTGGCGATATAGACCCCTTGGAGGCCCTGCCCTGCTAAAGCTATACCCTATTTGACTTTATTCACGAGATGCATTACTTTTAGTTTACTTTAAGGGGGACGGCCTGCGTAAGAGACGTTTCAAAGGAATCTGGGGAGTGATTCTCCTCGGGACGGTCTTAAGCCTCTGTTTTTCCTATGGCGCCGCCTCGGAGACACCCGGGAAAGAAGGGACCGCGCATTTCGCGTCGGATCTTATCGCACCCACTGCCCCCCAATCCCGGAACATCCGGCTTGCCCAGCTCCAAATCTCGCAACCCGTTCAAAACCAACAGATAACTTCGCCGCAACAGGTGCAAACTCCGCAGGCACAAGGCGCTCCAAATCCACAGGCAGCCCAGGGCCAGGCACCTCAGCCCGCGCAGGTCCAGAACCAGGCTATCGCCCCGGGACAGAATCAAACTGCCGGCCCCGCACCCGCTTCACCGCAAATTCCCGTGCCCCTTCAACCGGCCCCTGTTCCGCAGCCCGGTGTTCGACCTGTGCCGCCTGCACCCGCGGCGCCTGGCGCACCCCAACCGGGAACCGTACAGCCGGGCCAGCCCGCGCGACGCGCGACACCCCCGCCGCCGGTACAGGGTCCCCCGGCCGTACCGCCGTCACGGGCCATCCAGGGTCCCCCGGCTCCCGGAACACCGCCTCCGGCGCCCGCACCACGTCGGCCCTCCCCTGCTTCTTCCGCACAGGCCCAGGGCGGCATGATCAGCCTCAATTTCGATGACGCGGATGTATTTTCCGTGATCCAGACTGTCTTCGGCGATATTCTCAGGGTGAATTATGTGATCGACCCCAGGATCAAGGGCAGGGTCACCTTCCGCTCCGTGGCGCCCATTCCGAAAAATCAGGTCCTTCAGGTAATGGAAGTGATCCTGAGGCTGAACGCGATCGGCGTGGTGGAGGACGCGGGCCTCTACCGCATTGTGCCCCTCGCTGAAGTGGCGCGGGAGCCCTCTCCCGTGGCTTTCGGACGGGACCCCGCCAAAATAATAGTCGAAGGGAAATCGATCATCCAGGTCGTGCCCATTACCTTCCTTCAGTCAACGGAGGTGGTGAAGCTCATCACCCCTTTCCTTTCCGCAAATGCCGTGGTACTCGACGTACCGAAGAGCAATCAGATTATTATCGTCGACACGGATGCGAGCGTGCGGAGGATCCTCAGCCTCATCGAGACATTCGACAATGAGAAACAGAAGAAGAAGCGGGCCACGGTCTACGTGTACCAGGTCCAGAGCGGAAAGGCCAGGGACATCGCGAACCTTCTGAACCAGATATTCTTAGGCGCGAGACCGGGCATGTCAGGCATGACGGGTACCACGCCCATGACCGGGGCCTCCCTCTCCACCGGCACCTCCGGGGCACGGCCGGCCACGGGGGGACTCACCACGGGACCCTCGACCGGCGCAATGCCGACCCCCTCAATGGCCCAGCCGTCCATGATGGGGTACCAGGCAGGAAGGATGCCAGGCCAGGAGATGCTCGTATCGGAGATCACGAGGATCTTCCATGACGACATCATAAACTCGGTCATAGTCCTCGCCACGCCCGAAGATTACGAGCTGATCAAGGAGACGATCGTAAAGATCGACATCACCCCGCGGCAGGTCGTGATCGAGGGGGTAATCGCCCAGATCAGCCTGACCGACGAGCTGACCCTGGGTCTCGCCTATTCCATGAACCTTAAATTCAATATAGGATCGGATCGCATTCAGGGCCCCATATCACTTAACCAGAGCACACTGACAGCGCAAGCCGCCGGAATCGCCGATCCGACCAAACTAGCCGGCAGTGGATTTACCTTTATCGGGGCTGACTCCAACGGCCTGGTCCGGGCCTACGTGAACGCCCTCGCCAGCGATTCCAAGGCCAAGCTCCTTGCCGCGCCCCATATTCTTGTCAGCGATAACCGGGAAGCCCGTATCCAGGTGGGCCAGCAGGTACCGCTGATCACGTCGGAGACCTACGGCTCCACGACCGTGGCGCCCCAGAGGACCGTGCAATACAAGGATATCGGTATAATCCTGAAGGTGAAGCCCCAGATCAACGCGAGCGGCCTCGTGACCCTGGAGATGAGCCAGGAAGTCTCCACCTTCGAGACGATCACCCTCTACGCGAACGAGACGCAGATCATCCTCGACAAGACCGAGGCCTCGTCGAGCCTCGTGGTCCAGGACGGCCAGACCATCATCATAGGCGGCCTTATCAGGGAGGATAACACGAGGGACAGCTCGGGCATCCCATACCTCAGGAATATCCCCATCCTGGGATACCTCTTCGGGAACAGGCACAGGAAGACGAGCAGGGTGGAGATCATCATCCTTCTCACCCCCCACGTCATCAAGAACCAGAGGGAAGCCGCCGCCGCGACTTCGGAATATGTGGATAACATTACGGCAGCCGAGATAGTGAAGGGCGGCCTCACTAAAGAAGACCTTACAAAGGGCGGCGTGCAGATCAGAAGGGGTCTGCCGGATACGTCAACCATCGTCGCTCCCTCCAACTCCAACGGACAGTCCGACGTGGTCGTGCCTCTGCCTTATGGAATGCCCGACAATAAAGGCAGCTACGTCCCCCTTGCGCCGGGACCCTCCTCCCCTCTCGTACCCGCGCCCGTAAGACCTTAAGCCCTCTCTTATCCCGTCGCCAGGCTTTTGCCGAATTCTCATCCGATACGCACTCCCAAGCGCCTTGACCGGAACGGAGTTCCTGATTATATACCTTTATGTGTGTATCCCGTCGTGAATAGAGGCCTTCAGCATAGGAGCGGCGGAAATCAAACAGAGAGAGGAGGACTCCCCATGAAAGGAAACGAGAGGGTGATCGAACACCTTAACGCACGTCTGGCAGAAGAGTTGTCTGCCATAAACCAGTACATGGTCCATGCCGAAATGTGTGAGAACTGGAAATACATACGGCTCCACGGAACCATCCGCGAACGCGCCATAGTGGAGATGAAGCACGCGGAGAAACTGATCGAGCGCATCCTCTTTTTGGAGGGCCGCCCTACCGTGAGCAACCTCACCCCTATTTTTATAGGAGGTCATGTGCCGGAGATGCACCAGAACGACCACGGCGCCGAGTCAGGGGCGATCAAGGGCTATAACGAAAGCATTCGCCTCGCTGTCGAGATGGGCGACAACGGCACCCGCGAGCTCCTTCAGTCCATCCTCACGGAAGAGGAGGGTCATATAGACTGGATAGAAGCCCAGCTTGACCAGATCGAGCAGGTTGGCGTGCAAATGTATCTCAGCGAGCAGATCGGTTGATGCGGCTCAACGCCGCCTTCATGAGATCGCAGTCTTTTATAGGCATCGGACGGGGAGCCTAGAAGTCTGCGTAGAGCTCCCCGAAGTGTATGCCCGCAATGGTCTTATCCCGGTAATCTTCGAGAAACCGTTTTTTTGCATCCTGCAGGTATTTCGAGGTAATCCCGTTCTCCATGGAGGTGTAGACCTCCACGAAGGCGGCGAGGTCGTCCGCTGCCTTGACGATCGTCCCGTCCCGGGGATTATATTCGTCCTTGTTGTAACGGGCGCAGATCTCCTCCGAAACGATCTGCCGGACCTGTCCCTCCAGCGTCACCCGGCTTATGAACTCGTCGTCGGTGAACATGGACATCTCCTCATGCCACGCATCGGGGATGAGGTTATAGACCTCGAGCTCCATCTGCTCCCTCTCGTAGCCCTTTATCAGCTCTTCAAGCCCGCCGATGGAGCGCTTGACCGGGGAGATGATGTCCCGGGTGAGCACCTCCGGCAGGTCGTGGAACAACCCGGTGAAGTAATTGTTCACGCACCGCCGGGGGCAGGCGCCGATCTCCCGGGAGAAAAGGTAGGAGAAAAGCGCCACCGCAAGCATATGGCCCAGCACGGCGGTCCGGGGCACCATGTTCACATGCCCCCACCGAAGCTGAAACCGGAGCTGTCCGCAGAGGTCGATGAAGTTCCGGTACTTCGCCCACAGGGCAAGCTGCTGAATGCCGATGAGGTCGTAGTATCCCTCCTGCTTCTCCCGGAGCAGGCGCTTGATGTGCTGGATCTCATGCCCTTCCGGGTTTGCCCGCTCGATGATGTTGAATTCCCACTGGGTGGCGTAAAAGTGGGCGGCGCTCAAGACCCGCTTGTTGATGGTATTGTCCCGTTCCTTGAAGTAGGAGCGGAATTTCCAGTTGAGGTCGGGACCGAGGGGCGAGAGGATCGGTTCCAGGCTCGTAAAGACCCACTCATTGAGCTCGTCATATTTTGCCTGGTCCAACTTGATCCGGTCGAAGACCTGGGGCTTCAGGTCGGTGAGCACAAGGCGCTGGAGGAATTCGAAGAGCCCCCCATCGATAACCTCGGCCCACGAGAAATCAGGCCGGTCCTCCTCGAACTTGCCCAGAAAATAAGCAATGATCATCTTATGAGCCTGCTTGTCAAGCTCCCGAAGCTCCACAGGCCGGATCTTGTCGTTCCAACGCTGCATGGATGCAGCCTCCTGGACCCGAAGGAGAAAAGCCTTTCTCATGTGCCCTCCACGCATAAGGATACACGCCGCCGCGCCAATTGGCAAGAAACAACAATACGAAGCGGCCTGATCACTTGGACGGACGGTGAATCGAGAAGGATGTCCCATCTTCGCCGCCATGCTCCGGTCAGCGCAGCCCGGCAACTATCCGATGAATAATATGGATGCCGGGCGAAAAGCCCCGTAGGGGGAAATCGAAGGAATCGATCGGGCGGAGCGACGCAAGAAAAAGTGTGGGGGGAAGAGAGGGTATCTTAAATGCTATACATGACAGCACACCTACGAAGCGTTAGGAGCAGTTAAAGTCGAGAAGGGTGGAATGCCACAAGAAAGAAAGCGTCAAACCTTTTTGGCACAACACAACTATTTGGTTCAGACCTTGATTCTTACCAACCCACCTTTCATTTTTTTGCCTTCGCATCCAATACGCGACGGACCGCAATAGCCAGTTCCTGCCTGACGAGAGGCTTCATTAGGTATTCCCTGATCCCCATGTCATTCGCTTTTTCCGCCGAGACGGAATCGCTGTGCCCGGTGGCGAGGATAATGGGTACGTCGCCTCGTATTTTGAGGAGTTCTTGTGCCAAGGTGATCCCCGCGATCCAGGGCATTGTCTGGTCCGTGAGCACAAGATCGAACTCCGATGGCGTTTTCGAAAAAACTTCAAGCGCTTCCCTGCTGTCCGTTATGGCAGTTACGCTATAGCCGAGCCGTTCGAGCACGCCTTTGCCCAATTCCGCCAAAACCTCCTCGTCATCGACGAAAAGAATACGCTCCTTGCCTCGCGGGATCTCGTGAACGACTTCGTGAGATACCGTTTCTGCAATCCTGGGGAGGAGAACCCGGAATGTGGAGCCGATTCCGGGCGCGCTCTCGACGCTGATATCGCCGTTTAAGCTCTTCACGATCCCGTAGACAACGGAGAGTCCCATGCCGGTTCCCTGACCCACTTCCTTCGTGGTAAAGAAGGGTTCGAATATCCTTGTCATTACCGCGTGGTCAATGCCTGTCCCCGTATCTCTTACGGCAAGCTCAACGTATGGTCCGGGAGCAGGTATGGGGCCGGACGTGACCTCTCTCTCGGCAAGCGTTACCTCTAACTCACCGCCCGCATCCTTCATGGCGTATGCGGCATTGGTGGAGAGGTTCATTACGATCTGCTGCAGTTCGGAAGGGCTTGCAAGGACCGTATCTGATTTTACGTCGATATTCACCGTGATTCTTATGGTGGTGGGCATGGATGCCCTGAGTAGTTTCAGCGTTTCCGAGACCAGCGGCGAGAGAGAGACGGGTTCCCTCTTCTGCTCCGTCTTGCGGCTGAATGCAAGGATTTGCCTCACAAGGTCGCGAGCCCTGAGCCCGCTCTTGAGTATAAGCTCCAAGTGGCGGTACGAGGGATTATCGGGCGGTGTGTCCTCCATAACCATCTCCGTGAAGCCGATGATGCCGCCGAGGATATTGTTGAAGTCATGGGCAATTCCCCCCGAGAGAGTGCCGATGGCCTCCATCTTTTGCGCCTGCTGCAGCTGTTCCCCCATCCTGCGGCGCTCCTCTGTCTCGGCCCTGAGGGCGTCGTATGCCTTACTCAGCTCCGCGGTACGCTCCTTTACCTTTAAGTCAAGTTCATCATGGGCCCTTTGGAGGACTTCCTCTATCCCCTTGCGATCAGTTATATCCCGGAAATAGACGGAAAGGCCTTCCGGTTCCGGGTAGCAGTGGCATTCAAACCAGCGGTTGAGCGGGGAGGGATAATACTCTTCAAAGTGAACCGGCGTGCCCTTGTTGCAGGCGTGGGTAAACTGGGTGTAGAACGCCAGGTGCGGTGATTCGGGAAAGGCCTCCCAGGGGTTTTGTCCGATCAGTTCCTCTCGTGGATATCCGAGAAGTCTCGATGCCGCCTCGTTAATGTATGTATAGCGCCATTCTTTGTCGAAGGAGACGAAGCCGTCCGAGATGGTCTCCATGGTCGTCTGGTATCTCTTGTTTGCTTGTCTTAGTAACTCCTCTGCCCGTTTCTGCTCCGTCATGTCCCGCACGACTGTAACTGCCCTCGGATGGCCTTTCCTATTCTTGAACGTGCTGGAAGACCACTCCCCGGGGAAAAGGGTGCCGTCTTTGCGTTTACAGGTCAAGTCTCCCCTGAACGTCTCTCCGCGTTCACGTGCCTTAAGCATATCCGCCAGGCGGGGATCACCGGTATCGAAAATAGTGTCCCGATCCCCTTCCACTATCTCTTCTTCGATAAAACCGAACATCCGGCGCGCTTCCTGGTTTGCAAATAGTATCTTTCCGTTGGCAGTTGGATCAGTAAGAAAGATCGCATCGAGGGTGTTCTCTAAAATGACGCGATATTCTTCCTGGCACCGCGTAAGCGTCTCTACCGTGTCTTCATGCTCGGCTGCGAGTCTCTCCAGTTCGACAAGTCTCTTCCGCATCCTTGATAGTTCGCCGGTAGATTGCTCATTTATTCGATCTTCATTTTGCATCTGGTATGCCCCAGGCCATTAATTACTGATAGAAGTATAGGGCGTCCTTGAACATAGTCAACAGAAGGACTTCAGGAAGCACTGATCGGCTCTCGCCAAGAGAGTCGGGGACGTAGTTGGCCAGCGTGACAAACTTTACCCGTTCCCCCATCGCGATGCTCACATTATAATATTGCTATTGTCCTCCATTTATAACGTCGTTTCAAGTCTAAATTTACGGAGCCGGCCAGCTAGAAAACTTCTCAAAAGCGTCCATGTCGGCCGGAGGCTGGGATACCCATTTTAGAAAAAAGCAGTTCAGTCTTTCCGTAAACGTATAATCCCCCTCGATCCCGTTTCTGGGGTGGGAGGGCTTTATCCTCCCTGCGCCTTGTGAGCACCGTTGGGACCCTCTTGGTGACGAGAAATGGTCCGAAGGGCAGTCACCGCTGTCTGAGGCCGGGTACCCGCCCGAAGGGTGGGTGGAACGAGTTCGGTGACTGAATGCTCGACGAACCTTTTTAGCGGGTAACAGCGCGCAGCCGAAGCAGGGAGGATAAAGCCCTCCCACCCCGTGTCCCCATGACGGAAATAGAAAGGAAGGACCAGGCTCCTTTACTTCTTTTTGCCCTCTGAATGGGGCCAGGCTTGAGGTTCTGCGTACACCGGCCCTCAGGAAGGAGTTTCGTCCCGATTGTCCGATAATAGCGTATTCCGATCTTCGGAGTGATATCGAAAATTCAGTGAATAACTGGTGCTTCTTCCACCGCCGGGATCTTTAACCAGAATTCCCCGTTCTACCAGATCGGTGATATCGCGTAATGCGGTATCCGCAGATTTCTTCGTCAGTTTTCCCCACTTTACCGCGGTGAGCTTTCCTTCAAAGTTTTCCAACAACTTATTGAGAACCACCCTTTGACGAGGGTTAAATGGTTCCTGAGCATATTTTTCCCAAAAATCAGCCTTTTTTAAGACCCGGGAGAGGGTGTTGCCCGCGCCGTCGAGAGCCGCACTGAGGGTATCCAAAAACCAATCCAGCCTCGTCGTGATGTTCAAATCGCCCTGTTGTGCAGCTTCCAGACCGGCGTAATATTCTGGCCTTTCGGTTCTGATTTGGGCCGACATGCTGTAGAAACGACGGGGACTTTTCTCTGACCTCGCCAAAAGCATATCCATGAGCGCCCGGACAATGCGTCCGTTGCCGTCTTCAAAGGGATGGATGGTGACAAACCATAGATGGGCGATGCATGATCGTAGCACAAGGTCATTCCCGTCGTCATTATTGAACCATTCCATGAATCTTGCCATCTCGGCTTCTATACGGCCGGCCGGCAGACCCTGAAAATGAACCCGCTCACGACCGATCGGGCCGGAATGAACCTGCATCGGACCGGATTTATCATCTCGCCACGCACCCGCCTTAATTGCATACAACCCGCTTCGACCGGTGGGGAAGAGCGAGGCATGCCATGCAAAAAGTCTTTCCTTAGTTAAAGGCTGGTCGTACTTTTGGGTGGCGTCGAGCATCATCTCCACCACACCGTCGACATCTCTGGAGGGACGCGGCAATCCTCCCGCATCCATTCCCAAATGACGTGCGACAGAGGATCGCACCTGCCCTGCGTCCAGATTCTCCCCTTCGATTTCGCTCGATTTAACCACATCAAGAGTGAGCGTGTGAAGAACAGCCTCATCCCGGAGCCCAAAACCGAGACATTTCATCCTCCCGATCAATTCGCCTTGCTTGTATCGGACGCGAGCTAATTTAGGAGCCAAAATATTCGGGTCCCAATGAAAGTCCGGCCAGGATGGTAGATCGTAAATATAAGTTGTCATTCTCCGCATCGCTTGCGGATATTATAGATCATATTCTCCGCAAATGCAATCTTATCCGCAGAAGATGCGGCGAATATGGCATATAATCTCCGCAAGCACACAACCCCCTGGTGGAGCCTTCCGGGGGCATCCCCCTTATGGAACATTTAAGGTGAGCCTTCTGTTCAGGGGCTTTACTTATCAGCCGATGCTGCATGGCCGGAAACCTTGAGGAATCCTTGAGTGTTAGAGCCCACCGCCCCAGCGGTACTGCCAGGCCACTCCAACCGCGTCGTAATCACTTCCCGCCGTGGTTTTTAGGCTTGTGCTCCCGAAGAGCTTGATCGAATTGTAGCGGTTTACGGGCAATGCAAGCGTTCCACCCAGCCGGGAATTGCTATATGAAGAATTGTCGCTTCGCACCCCATCTATTGTTGTCTGCCCGCCATAATCGAAAGTCCAGCTCAACGCGGCCCAGACCCCGCGGCCAAGGTTGTATGTGGCATGTACCTGCGTGGTCAGGAGGGGGTCCTGCTTGAGGGTCCTGCCCCCGAAGTAGTCGTTATTATTGCTGAAGAAAGTTACACCCGAGGAAAGCTCCAGGGTAAGCGGCCCCCAGGCCTTGGAGATTCCGACGTCAGGCTTGACAAACCAGCGGTTATTGCCAAGGTTCACCGCCTTGTCCCTGTCATACTGCCCGAGGGGAACGGACACCTGCACGCTCGCCCCGATGATCAGATCCTGCTTGTATTTGGCGAATTCCTGCACCGACAGCGCGGGGGCGCCATAGAAATTGACCGAGAAACGGAGGAGCGGGTCATTGAACCCGGAAACTTTACGTTCTCGCGGTTGACCCGCGACGGTTGCCCTTCCTGATAGCTGGGAATAAGGCAATATGACGTCGAACTTCCCTGATTTGCCCCACACATTCAGCGTCCGCGCATACGCCAGGACTTCGGTATTCATCCTGAGTTGGGCGTCCTGAACCGGCACGGAACCCGGGGTTGACAACCCGCCCTCCGAATAGGCATAGCCAGCGAGGAGGAAGTTGATTCCAACCGGTGTATTGACATATGCCCTCGGCTCAATCTCGCCTGCATGCGCGTATACGGCCATGAACATGAGCGCGATCGCGGCCGGCACCGCGCCTGAACGTTCGATCACGCGCCGATAACCCACCCGCACGAAACGGGCGACACGATGGAAACACCGGTCCGGTATATTCCGATTCAGACTCAACGTTACGCATCTCCCTGTCATGCCTGACCACAAGCCATATAATTACACAGTGATACAGGTATCTTAATTATCAAGGTGCGAAGTGTAAACTACCGATAGAAAGCTGGAGTATTACGCAAGGCGCGTGCTGCTTAAAACATAATGTTTGCAATTACGTTCTCGAATGCCTTTTCAAGTTTAGCCTTCAAAGAAACCTATAGCTGTGCTTGACGACATAGATGTCTTGATATCAGACGTCGATGCGCGAGACTCACGGCAAGAAGTGATCGGCGGTGAATATGATGACAACGGGGCCGTGCCGCGGCGACGATCTAATGTGATACCTTTGGAGCCGCCTGCCGTGGAGGGCGGAATTGGCCGGAAGGCCTAGATGTGGTGTCAGCCAACAGTGGGCGCTCTAAGCGGGGAGCATAGGATGACCGGCGGCGTACTTGCCCGTACGCCATAGGTCACCGGCACAGCATGGCGCCGCAGATAGGCCTTTTGTGTCAATTCCGGCCTCCCGTCTAAGTGAAGGCCCTGGAACCGCGAGTACTTGAGGATAGAGGAATAGCGACCGCTTGGGTCGTAGGATCGCAAAAAGAAGCGCGAAGAATGGATCAAAAAACCAAAGCAAAGACTAGGCTTGTCAGGAGGATAAGCGCCTGGTGGAGCCGATAGGGGAGGGGGTCGATGCGGTATTGGTCGCGGAGCTTCCTGAGGAGGTAAAGGGAAAGGGCGCCTCCCGCCAGGGCGAGGGCCGCCGGAAGAGCGTGAAGGACTGCGAGGCCCGCTCCGGTCAAAGACCCGTTCATCATGTCGCTCAGGCCCGGAAGTCTTGCCAGGAGTTGGGGGGCTCGGTCGATGAATTGGCCGAAGTAGACGTCGAAGAGGCCGAAAAAGGCCAGGGGTAGATAGGGGTATCCTGCCTGGACGAAGTTCCTGCTCCATGCGCGTGCTCCCGGCGCCCTCGACGCGAGGAATGCGAGGGCGGCATAGCCGGCGGTCATGGCTATTCCCGCGAGAAAATAGTCGACCCGCCCCTGGAAATGAATATCGGGGATTTTCAGGACGCCCAACTCCTTGTGGCTGCCGAGCCACACGAGGGCCTGGGAGACGAGCACGGACCCCGTGAGAAGGACCACGAAGGCGGTCCGGGAGAAGCTCCACGACTTCATTGCGAGGACCCGTTGATGGGGCGGCAGCAGGTCGAGGTGAACCGATTTCTGCTTGCATTTCTTTGCGCAGGTCATGCACAGGATGCAGTCATGCCTCGTTCTTTCCGCTGACGGGTGGAGCGCCATGGGGCAGTTCTTTTCCTTGAGGCAGGCGCGGTTTTCGCACTGCCAGACGCACACCCTGCTGTTTGCTCTCAATTCGACGACCGAAAGCACGGCAAGATCGCCCAGCATCCGGCCCATGGGACAGATGTGGAGACACCATATCCTCCTGCCGAAGAGGAGGGTCGCAATAATCGCGCCGCTCGATATGGAGAGAAAGACCGCCCCTGTCACGCGGGCGTTGAGAAAGGCCTTCGTCACGTGCTCGACCCAAAAGATCGAGACGAAGGCCGCGATGCCTGCCCACATCCCGTATTTTCTTATCACCTGCGGCAAAGAGAGGAATTTACTACGGCCGTACGCGAATGCTTCACTGACCGCCGAGATGGGGCAGTAGGCGCAAAACCCCCTCCCGCTCACTACCACCGAAAGAAGGAGAGCCGGCCAGAGAAGCGCCCACGCAATGATATTGCCGAGGTTCTGCTCCCGGGGGCCGAAGAGGGTATAGAAGACAAGGCAGAGGAAAAGGGGGACCGTCACATACCGGAGTGCGCCCGGGAATAGTCTGTGGCGCAGCACTCCGCCGATGCCTTTCTTACTGAGAAGATTTATTCCACCGGCAGGCTCGAGGGAGGACCTTATGTCGAAAAATATATGCTCTTCTTCGACGGTCTTGCCCTGGGAGGCTGCCACGGCCTGGCTGATCACCGTGTTCAGCTCGGCAAAATTCAATGGCCAGTCATGGCCGACAAGGGCGTTCATCGCCTCTTTCGAAAACCTGCCGATCTGCTCCCTGTTTCTCCGGCGGTACCTGACGAGGAACTCCTGCGCCAGGGCGGGGATGTCCTCCCGTCTTTCCCGCAAAGGGATGATCTTTATGCTCCTCTCCCTGAGGAGATCGAGCAATTCCTTGTTGAACCTCCCTCGGGCTACTGCCTCGTCCAGATCCCTGGTGGTGGTCGCGATAATACGGACCTTGCTCGTACGCTCCTCGTCACTTCCCGCCCGGGAGTATCGATTGGTCTTCAGGTATCCGAGGAGCAGGGCCTGGACCTTCGGGGTCAGATCTTCCACGTGGTCGAGGACGAGCGTTCCCGTGTCGCCTATTTCCAGATACCCCCGCCTCCATCCCGCGGCATAGGGGGCGCTTCCTGCGACATGGCCGAAAATGGCCGACTCCTGGGCGTCCCCGACGGCCGTCGGCGTGGCCTCCCTGTGCACCTTCGGGGGCGTGGAGCAGTTCAGGGAGATGAAGGGAAGGTCCTTCGCCCCGCTTTTGGAGATCAGCAACCGGGCGACAAAGACCCTTTCCGTCCCTGCCTCTCCGGAGATCATCACGTGCGCGTCGGTGGCGGCTATTTCCCCGACGAGCCGGTTCAGCTCCCCGGCCCATTCGGTCACCCCGGGAAGACACTCTTCGTTCAATGGATCGCGGGCGTGAACAAGGCTCTGGGTTACCCCTTTCACCGACCTTACCCGCTCTCCCTGCCATTTCATCTTCCTTTTGGAAGCGCGTCTTTCCAGGACCTGCATCAGCCGGTCGTTGAGCTCCGGAAAAACCCGGATGAGGCCGGCATACCCTTCCTGACCTATTTCCACGACAAGTAGCGGGGTCAGGACCTTCAAATGGGCCGAGCGCGGCTCTCCCGCAAGGAGCCCCAGCTCACCGAAGAAACTTCCTTCCTGCAGGTTGGCAATGGTATAGTCGTACCCCTCGGCGTTGGTGAGGGTTACCCCAATCCTGCCCTCGAGGATCACGAACATGGAATTGCCGGGCTCGCCTCGCATGAAGACGTTCTCCCCCGGCTGAAAGGTTCTCACCGTGAGATAGTCGTGGATGTGCTCGGCAGCCTCGTCAGATATTCCCGCAAGAAGCGGCAGCCTGTCTATCAGTTCCCTTGGAGTCATGGACCATTACCAGTTGTTATAATCGGGTATACCACCGCAGCGCAGCGGCGCAATGCATAGAAAGCCGCCGTGAACCTGCACGCCTGCACCACCGGAAGAACCGGCGCACCATATGCAAACACCCTGTTATCTACATGCTTTGTGGAATGTTACGGATACTATCAGAGGGCGGGAAAATGAGCAAGAGAAAAATGATTCCATTTGGGTCTCAGAGAGGAAGGGAGTGAAAAAGTAAGGGGTGTCCCGAACATACCCCCAAACGAGTTTATTACTTTGGTCAACTACGTCTCGCAGAATGCTCCCTAATATGTAAGGAAAGAGGACGGGGTCAGTCTTTTTTCTTGATAAATGGCAAACAATCAGACGTCAAGAATAAAAAAGATTTGTCCCCATTTTCTGCGGCGCCAAGACTACTCAAGTGACTCCCTTTCCTTCATGTTTTCTCTGAAGCGATTACCGTTTATCGCCATGCACATGCCGCAGTAGTCACATTGCTTAGCATAAATCCCGCTGGGGTTCGGATTTCCAAAAACCATGTGGCTTCCGGAGAAATCTTTCAAAGTGCCGATACCGCAGATGGGGCAATAATCGAAGATTTGTTCTAAGGGCGGGTAACCGTGCAGGATGAGTCGTCGAACCGCGCTACACTCCGAAATAGCATCTTGAGCGCTATGCCATCTGGTCGATGGATCATGTCTAATCGTACGAGCGAAAATGTGGTATAGATGAAAAGTATCGGGGTTTTCGGGAAATATCTTTGCCATTGACTTAGTGGTGAATGCCGGTTTCTCCCTAGCAAAAGCTCGTTGACTGGTAACGGCGGACCAGAGAATCTTGCCTGCGGAATACAGATCGGAGTGCGTTCCAATATTGCCCGCGGCTCCGGACTCACATTCGGGTGCCATGTAATTAATGGTCCCCACACCTTCATCAGCCAGCGTGACGGTCGAATCTCCTTCGATTTGGCATATTCCAAAGTCTATTACTCGAATGCTGCCATCTGGAACCAGGAGGACGTTTGAAGGGCTTAAATCACGATGAACGATTTTAGGATCGCTTCTTTCGCACGCCAATATCGCCTGCGCCAGTTTTTCAAAAAGGTCTATCGCGGCCACTGGATTTGAGAAGAAGGGATTGCTTGAAGAACCAAGGATACTCTGGAGAGGCCTTGCCCCATCAACGAACTCCATCACGTAATACTGAAACTCATCACTAGGTGATGACGAATCAACGACTCGTACCACGTATGGGTGCTTGAGGACCTTGATTGCAGTTATTTCACGGTAGAATCTTTCATAGGCTTGGGGAGGTTTTTCTTTGCCGAGCGCCTTCAGCGCATAAGTTCCGCTATACTCACCCAAAGAATCCTCAACCTCCTGAACCTGAGCCTGTCCGCCTGCGCCGAGAGTCTTACCTGTGGGTTGCCATCTAAAGCTTTTCGGTATTTTCATATGTGCTCCTCCTTATCTCACCGTATGAAAAACTTCCATAGGAATGCCCGTTTCATAGCCGAGCCCATTTAGCTTTTGGTTAGAGGTTTCATCCTCCTCAACTCGTAGGCGCTGAAACGTGTCAATGTGCGACCCTCGCATTTCTTAAATCCTCTTCCAGAATACAACTCTTCCTCAGGTCCATCATTTGTGTCCTGAAACGCAGAGGGATATTTCCACAAGCCTGAATGACAATGGATAGGGCCCGCGAGGGACACCCTTCACTCTTTCACTTGGTAGTTTCCCATAGCAGAAAGCGTCCAGACGCAGGGGGAACGCAATCGATCGGCGCGACAGGTTAGTGCGTTCCCCTCTCGTCACATCTATGCATATTTCTATTGTCCTCTTATTTTATGCTGATTTCAAGTTCAAGGATTGAAACACCGGTGAAAATGCCACCTGAAAGCGTGCGAACGTAATGTTTGCAGTTACGTTCCGAATACCGTTCCAAGTTTAGCCTTTAAAGAGAACCCATAGCTATGCTTGACGAGAGAGATGTTTCGAGACAAACCTCGACGCCGAGACCCACGGCGAGAAGTGACCGACCATGAATGTGATAAAAACGATGCAGTGCCGCGGCGACGATTTAATGTGATACCTTTGGAGCCGCCTGCGGTGGAGGGTGGAATTGGCCGGAAGGCCTAGGTGTGGTGCCAGGCGAGCATAGGATGACCGGCGGCGTAGAACGTGTGAAATAATCCCTCCATTCCCCTCTTTTCCCTGGACCCTCTTCACGCCATGTGGTACAATAAGCCTGTAAATACAGTCACTTGAGAGGGTTTACGTGGACAATGAAACACTCTTCCCCTGCAGTGCCT
>DASXUJ010000101.1 GCA_036504895.1 Syntrophorhabdaceae bacterium | reverse complement strand
AGCCGGAAAGGCGCGCCGTCAATCGGCGGGCTTTTCCAGGACATCCGCGAATATGTCTAGAATAGGCCCGTCACTTTTCCCGTCTCCGTATTTACATCGATCCTTCTGAAGGAGGGATCGGAGCCTGTGCCGGGCATGAGGCTTATCGCCCCCGTCACGGGACAAAGAAATTTCGCTCCCGTAAAGACAAGGATGTCCCTTACAGGGAGCTTCCATCCTTTGGGCACTCCTTTCAGCTCGGGGTCATGGGACAGGCTCAGGTGGGTCTTCACCATCATGGTAAAATAATCCCTTTTCTCCGGGTCCGCCTCCAGTTTGCGCACCTTATCCTCGGCTTCCGGGATCCACAGGACGCTGTCGGCGCCGTAGATATTCTTCGCGATCAGCTCGACCCTTTCCTTAAGAGGCATTTCCAGGGGATAGAGATAGCGGAAATCGGACTCTTCCTCGCATGCGTCTATTACCGCATCTGCCAGCTCCAGCGCCCCGTCTCCTCCTTTGAGCCAATGCTGCGATACGGCCACCCGGGCTCCTTCGTTCTCCGCATATTTTCGCACCAGGGCCACTTCTTCCTTCGTATCCGTGGAGAAGCTGTTGATACAGACCACCGGATGCATTCCCGAGAGTTTTACCGTCCGGATATGATGGAGGAGATTAGAAAGGCCTTTTTCCAGAAGGGGGAGGTTCTCCTGCCGGTATTCCACCGGAAGGGCGATTCCCGGAGCCACCCTCGGACCGCCCCCATGCATTTTGAGGGCCCGGATAGTGGCGGTGATGACCGATACGTTGGGCTTCAGCCCGCTGATCCTGCACTTCACATTCCAGAACTTCTCGAATCCGATATCGGCCGCAAAGCCACTCTCCGTGACGTGGTAGTCGAAGAGCTTCAGGCCTACTCGGTCGGCGATGATGGAAGACTGGCCTATGGCGATGTTGGCGAAAGGCCCTGCATGGACGAGCAGGGGCTGACCCTCGATGGTCTGAAGGAGGGTGGGGTTGATACTCTCCCGCATAAAAGCGGTCATGGCGCCTGCCACCTCCAGATCTTCCGCGGTGATCGGTTTGCCGAGTACGTCGTAGGCCACGGTAATCCTGCCTATCCTTTCCCTCAGGTCCTTCAGGTCTTTCGCAATCGATAAGATGGCCATTACCTCGGAGCTCACGGCAATGTCGAAATGGGATTGCATGGTGAAGCCGTTCATCCTCCCTCCGAGGCCGATCACTATATTACGGAGGGCCTGGGCGCAGAAATCGATGACCCATCCCATCTGGACGTTGCTGGGGTCGATCCTCAGGCGACGGAGCCTTCTCTTCCACAGCTCGTCGTCATTGTAATTCCTTTCGTGCTGCATCCTGGAGGTGAGGGCCACCATGGCGAGATTATGGGCGTTCATGATATTGTTGATGTCGCCGGTCAAACCCAGTGAAAACTCGGTAAGGGGGATGACCTGGGCATTGCCTCCGCCCGCCGCGCTGCCTTTTACATTCATGGTCGGTCCGCCGGAAGGCTGCCGGATGGCGCCGCCCACACTTTTTCCCCGCTTGCCGAGACCCTCTATAAGCCCTATGGAAGTAGTGGTCTTGCCTTCGCCGAGGGGGGTCGGGGTTATGGCGGTTACCTCAATGTACTTGCCGTCGGGCTTGTCGCGAAGCCTTTCCATGATTTTTCCGAAGTCCACCCTTCCGATTCTTCCGTAAGGGATCGCCTCATCTTTCGTAAGCCCCACTTCACGCGCGAGTTGCTCGAGGGGCTTCATCTGTGTTTCCGCGGCCTCGCAGATCTGCCAGTCCGACATTACGGTCGCATCATAGGCCATAGCGCCTTCCTCCTTGGGTCTTGAATAAGTGATCAATAAATTCCATATTCTTTTGTAATCTTGAACATGGCTGCCACATTCTCTTCCCGCGCGTCATCGAGTCCTGCCGAGGCATCCATAATATATCCGCCCTCTTTTCCCACGGCATCGATCAGCTTTTTGCAATAAGCAGTCACGTCCTCAGGCTTTCCCGTGGCAAGAAGAGAGAGGGGGACATTGCCCCTGATGCAGATCCTGTCGCCCAGGACCTCCTTTGCCTTGAAGATATCGGTAGCCTCGAAGGCATACATCGCCTTGCCCGCGGGAATATCCTTTATGGCCTCCAAACGGCTGGTGCAGTTACCTTCCCAAAGAGGACAGGGTGTCAATCCGTCGTTAATCAAAGTAACCATGAGCTCTCTTAACGTGGGCCAGAAAAATCGGTCAAACTGGTCCTGAGACATAAAACCATCGAGCCCCTTGTGAAGGGGTATGAAAACTCTGGGGTTCCCAGACATCTTCGCCCCGCCCCTGGCCATCTCGATTGCGAAGGGGAGGATTTTTTCACAGGCCTTGAGCACCTTGTCGGGTCTCCTGTACATGTCGAGCATGGAGCCTTTCATTCCCCGGAAATAGTCGCTCAGGATGTCGAAGGGCGCCTGGCTGAAGGCGCCGAACTGGAGGGGAAAGCCCGCTTCCCGTGTCTTCTCGGAATAGCGCCGGGTATAGTCGGCGATCACCGCCGACCTCTCCCCCGCCTTCATAAGGGTTTCGAGGGCCTCTCTCATATCAGGGGCGTTGAAGGCCCCAAAACCGAAGGGGGTGCCTACCGCGTAGGTGATGATGTTGCGGAGAGGAGGCAACTTTTCGAATGCCTTCAAAGCGCCGAAGACGCGGGGCCAGTAGAGCCTCAGCATGAAATCCGTCGGGTCCTCGAGGAACCTGTCGTACTCGTCGGCCTTCATGTATTCTCCCTCGACGAACTGATAGCTGAGGTTCGGGGCCACGCCATGACCGGGCCACTTCAATTGCCTGAAATCAAGGGTTTCGAGGATGGGACCGAGCAGCCTCAGGCCGAAGGGGTTCTGGTCCATGTCGGGCTCGAGCTCGATCATGCAATCCCATTGAGACTTCCACAGCTTTTCGGGGTCATACATTACCTCTTCGATCGTCATGCCCGCGCGCTTGGCCGGATACCAACTCGCCATCACCAGGATCGGCACCCGGTCCGGCTTCTTAAGCGCAAGGGTGTCGAGGACCCTCTTCTCCCTTTCTGCGTAGAGCTCCTGAGGTGTCGTGCCCATTATCAGCCCCCGATCCACTGCTTGCAGAGGTTGACCGCGGCGATGGCATCTTTGCCGTAGGCGTCTGCGGCAACGTACTTACGTATTTCGTCATCCATCTGGCCTCCCCCTATCATAATTTTCATGTTCTGCCGTATGCCCTCGGCTTCCATGGCCTCCACGGTTTTCTTCATCGAGTCATAGGCGAGGGTGAGAAAGCCGGAGAGAGCGACTACCTGGGGGTTGAATTCTTTTATCTTTTCTATGAAGGTGGCGACCGGCACGTCGATGCCGATGTCCAGGACATCGTAGCCGGAGACGTCGAGCATGAAGGTGACGATATCCTTTCCGATGTCGTGGATGTCGCCTGCCACGGTGCCGATGAGCACCTTACCCTTCTTTGCGGAGCCGCTCTCCTTTTCGAGGAGAGGCTTTACGATATCGGAAATGCCTCTTAAGATCTCCCCCGCCATCATGAGGTCGGGGATGAAATATTCACAGCTCTCAAAGCGCTTGCCCACCACTTCCATCGCGGAGCGGGCATCGTTTAAGATGTCCATGGGGTTCTCACCCTTTTCGATGAGCTCCTTTACCAGGGCGATGGTCTCTTCCTCCATCAGGTCCGCCATCAGGTTGATTAGTTTTTCGTTCACCTTGTTCCTCCTTTACAATGGGCAGCAAGAGGCGCGTTGCTCCTGGAAATGATCGTCCCCGGGCTGTCGCTTATTTTAGTACTTTCTCTTCCTCTATGAACATATGGGCTTCCTCCGTCCGCTGCATCCTCACGGGGTCCGAAAGGTACCCGTAATCAACTTGTATATTTATATAGGGAAGATGGATCATTCTTTTTCTTATACACTTATATAGGGAAGCTGTCAAGGAAAATGTATCCCAAAAACAGCCTGTCTCGAAGGCTATCTCGTAGGCGGCGGCAGCCATAAATGTAGGCGATGGACGCCTGCTCCGTCGCGGGTTTATCCGGACAAGGACCGAATCACCCTGCCTTGTCCGGATGATTGGGCCCTTGCTAGCGCAAAATACGGACATACACTACAGGGGACCTGGCGGATTCGTTATTGCTTGCGTCAAAAGCCGACACGGCGTAGCTGTGGGTCCCGCGGGCAAGGGCGCTGCTCGTGTATGACGTCCCGATTGATGTTCCGGCCCTTATGCCATTCCTGTAGATGTTATATCCCGCCACTGCGACGTTATCGGCGGAAGCGGTCCAGTTGAGGGTGGCGGTTCTTGCCCGGGAGACGGTCGCCCTGAGGTTTGCCGGCACGGTAGGAGGCTGGGTATCGCCTGACGGGCGCACCAACACGGCAGCGCTCTTCGCCGATTCATTACCCGCGGCATCGTAGGCCGACACAGAGTAAGAGTAGGTTGTCCCGGCGGTGAGGTTTGTATCGGTAAATGAGGTGCTCGCCGAGGTCCCCACCTGAGCGTCATTTCTGTATATTTTATATCCCCTAACCCCCACGTTGTCTGTCGAGGCCGTCCAGGTGAGTCCGACGCTGGTGGAGGAGAGGGCGTCGGCTTTCAGATCTGTAGGCACCGTGGGCGCCTGGGTATCGCCCGAGCCGTCACAGGTAAAGGTGATATTCCTGGTATAGCTGTTCGTCAGAATACCGCCCGCCGCGGCGCTTCTCACGCAAGTGTTGTTGATTTTAAAATTAGTGAAGCGCACACCGTCCACCACGCGACCCGTATCATATCCATAGATCACATTCGATTTCTGATTCGCCATGTTGAGTGACACGTTCTCAAAGGATATATTCCGGATGAGACTGCCGGCAGACCCATGAAACGGCGTCGGCGCCATGGTAAGGCTGAAGAGGCTCGTCACACTGGAAATGCTGTCAACCCGAATATCCTGAAAGGTTACGTTCTTTACGGTCACATCGTCTCCCGCGTTGATCGCCAGGACACCGCGGGACCAATCGTAATTGTAATTATTGACGCGGAGTATATCTACGTTCTTTACCGTTATCCCGTCATATGTCCGGTCACCCACACTATACGACTCGGGGCCGACAAGAATTGCTCTGCCCTGGTCAGTCCAGAGGGTGGAGTTTTGGATGACTATATTGTGTGAGCCTTGAGTATTGTCGAAACCCTCCGCATAATAGGCAAGTTTTATCGAGACACAATCATCGTTGTTTCTTATAAAACTATCATTAATAGTAACATTTCGGGAACACTGGGGAATAATTCCATCGGAATTTACCGTCCATCCAATAATCTTGACATTATCGAAGGTCACATTGTCGCTCTCAAACACCGGAATAGTCCATCCCACAGTATCAAGGACGATTATATCTTTCACATTTATGCCTGTTGACCCTCCGATAGTAATCATTGAAGGTTTCGGGTCGTTATCACCGACATCATGATCAAACACACTGCCGGATAGAATCCCTCTGCCCTCTATCGTGACGTTGGAGGCATAAGCCACCAGCAAACTGCCGTAAAGAATCGCGCCGCCGGCAATATACACCTTGTCACCGCCGGTGAGATTGAGCGTGCCCGTTCCGTCCCCGATATAGTGGACACCGGGACCAAAGTAGTATATTCCCGGTCCCGAAGCGGTTACGGGGTGTGTTTCTTCTCCATTCGCAAAAACAAAAAGATTGTGATAAGCGTCATTATCGACTTCCACTGACACTTTTTTCGGGGCCGACATGGTGAAAGTAAGAGTATTGCCGGACACGGCGGGCGTTATGCCCGCGGAAAGGGGCCTAATTTTTGCCGATCCTATGGTCCCTGAGTTTTTTGTCACTTTCACCTCCACGTTTTCAGTAAAATCGGAGTCGAAATAGACCAAAGACATGTGGGACCGCGAGGCTTTATCCACCACCGCATCATAGGCAAAAAGATTTGTCCAGGCGCCGCCGCTCGCCCGCACCTGCACCGTGAATGTGGTATTCCCACTCGCCCCTGCCGGCGCCGGATAGACCGTGATCTCCGCCTTTAACGAGAGAGGGAGCAGGGAAAGCATACAAAAAAGACTCGCTATAAGCCCACATACGATAAACTTTCTTCTTGGGTCAAAGCATCTCATCATAATCTTTTGTCCTCCTGCCGGTGGGACATCAATACTCCTCTTTCGCCATGTTTTGAGGATTGGCTGCCGGATGTAACGCGGCAAATCCAATATTATCCCACAAGCGGTTGTATTGCGGTGAGTGATAAAAGCGAGCAGAATTAGAAGCGTTGCGTGAGAGAATATACCAATTGACGTAGATGGACATTTTCAAGGGGGTCTTGCATGGACCTGCACCACTTGTTCCATTTTTCCTCCCCCATCCGCCAATAGGTTTCTCTATACGCGGATAAAGACCATTCCGGTCGATACACGACTATTGCAGAACTCTTGATAGTGGAATGCACAAAACATGCCGGACAAATAGGGCCTGAGGAATACGAAAAGTGTCTATAAATCCAACTATATCTTTTCGAGGATGTACCTTCTGCGTCTGATTAAACTTTAAAAGTCTTGAACGGGAAGATCGGTCTTGTTTGGCAGACAATACCTTAATAAATCTTCTCAAGATTATAAATTTCGGAATAACCTTGGAACGCCTATAACGACGTATTTTATTCTGTAACATGAACAACTGAGAACATTCATCACCAGTTATGTTTAAACTAAACCATTACCGATCCCATTATTTAAGGGGGGCTTCCCGGACTTAACCGAGGGGGAATAAGTCCGGGAAGTAATTTCGAGGATGCTACCTAACTAATATAAGCCGTATTTGAGCCCGGTCAAGCTCATAGCTTAAGAATTCGAGGAAGATGGTCAAAGGAGCAAAGAAAACGAAATCGATCTCCTCACAAAGGGAAGAACCCATTCCATTGGACGGACATAACGCGCCTTTCGATGGTTGCGAAGAAATTTTCCGGGTCCATTGCATAAGACGGGGGAAAATCTTCCGAAGGTTAATATAGATTTGGCGGAGAGAGCAGGATCCTCCTGTTTTTGCCTGACCGAACAACTATAAGCCGTTATCCCTTGCCCTATTCGGCTCAGGCCCTGCTTGGGGGGGATTTTCTGAACGATCTTGCCCGTCTCCATTGTTTGACATATAAAAATTGGCATGCTATAAACCGAAAAAGAAAAGGATTAAGTGCTATTGTAGCGCCGAATCTATTCGGTGCGAGCTTGTTCTATTGATAAGGGAGATTCAGACCAGCCCATGGGCCTCCAGGAAGGCTCCGCTAAGGAGAACGAACGATGAACCAGGACGAGTACAAGAAGATTATATCTTTTGCCATCGATCAGGAAACAGAGGCATTCACATTTTACCATTCGATTGCCGAGAGAGCGGGAGATAAGAACGTGAAGAGTCTCTTCAGTGATCTGGCGGCAGATGAGAAAGGACACCGGGTCATTTTAGAGGCGTTCCTTGATAGGACACCGGACACGCTGCATTTTTCAGAGGTCAAGGATTACAGGGTCGTGGATTCACTTCCCACGCCCCCGTTGAGCCCGGACCTGAAACCGCTGGATGGTCTCGTAATTGCCATAAAGAAGGAACTCGAAGCCATGCAGATGTATACCCAACTGGCAAAGGCGAGCACCGAGGCAACGCAGAAAGACCTCTTTCTTGAGCTTGCAACGATGGAGCGTGGACACAAGAACAGGCTCGAAGACATATACACGAATATGGCCTTCCCCGAAGCCTGGTAGCATAGCGGCGATCCGAGAAACACCATGTCAAACCAAGGATAGATCATGGCGGGCCCCTTTAGGATGCCCCCATGAAAAGCCGCTGCTCTGGTGTCCGCGTTCAACATCTCATTCCCGCCGATGGCTGCCAAAGGGATCCTCCGGCCACATGGGTACTTCTTGACGATAAACCGTCCCGTGAATGACAATCGTCATCCGCGAGAAGGAAGCAGAAACCGGTTTGAAGATGTTTCATTTCATATATTGTACTTTCGTTAATTTTTTATTGATAGATGCAGGTATTGTCGCGAATTTCGATCAGTAAATGGAGGGGCGAAACAAAGGTTGCTAATTTGGCCTTCTGTGGGTTAGGCTTCATGTCGTGAATCGTTTTGAATCCCTTTCCGGAAAGGCCCTTCTTTTTCTCTCTTTTATCTGGCTCCTTTGGTTTCTCAATTTTACGGGACGGACCATCTTCTCGCCGATTCTCCCCCTCCTGGAGGACGAGTTCCATGTCAGCCATGCGAAAGCAAGCAGCATTGCCGCCCTCATCTCCATAGGATATGCGTGCAGCGTTTTCTTTTCCGGCATATTCTCCCGCCTCTTCGGTGCGAAAAAGGCGATCGTCATATCCCTGATGGTCACGGCATGCATATATCTGTGCCTGCCTTTCGTCAAAAACTTCAATACAATTTATTTCTTCGGATTCTTTCTCGGTCTGACGACGGGCATGTATATCCCCAACATTATTCCCATCATTACGGAATACTACGAGGAAAGGGTCTGGGGCCGCGTCATTTCCATTCATGACTCGGCCGCCTCGATGAGTATTTTCGGCGCGCCCTTCGTGGCCCTTTTCTTTCTCTCCTTTGTCTCGTGGCGAACCATGTTTGCCCTTCTCGCGATCGCCTATATAGTCTGCGGCGTCGTCTTTGCGCTGAAAGTCGAAGGATTGAAGACAGAAGGAAAGAAAAAGTTTATCCAGGCCGATCTCCTTAAGAACAAGGCGCTATGGCTGACCGGTATTATCTGGATCTTTGCGGCGGGTGCAAACCTCGGCCTTTATTTCATCATACCCCTCTATCTGACAAAGGAGCTCGGGGTCCCTATCGCTCAGGCAAATGCGACCTTTGGCTTCTCCCGTCTCGGCGGTGTGATCGTTTCCATTGCCGCAGGGTTCTTCGCCGATCGGTTCAGCCTTAAGAAAACCACGATCGTGCTTCTTATTGCAACGGGTATCCTGACCATTCTGGTGGCAATAGGGGATGTTCGCTGGATCAGGCTGATCCTGTTTCTCCAGGCAAGCATCGCCACCGGTTTTTTCCCCATCTCCCTCGTCACCATATCAAAAATGTTCTCCAGGGAAGAAAGGGGGCAGGCCACAGGCTTCGTGTTGGCCTTCGGCTCGGTGTTCGGGATCGGGATCGTACCTTACCTTCTCGGAATATCAGGCGACCTTGTAAGCTTCAGGGTAGGAATACTCGCGCTCGGCATCCTCACGGCACTTTCCAGCCTCTTGGTTATCCCCTTAAGAGATTCACCGCAAATGACCCGGAAGGGACGTGCCCCGGAGACATCAGCTACCCGGCGGTAATGGAAGTTCGCCCCCCTAAGGGTTCTTTACTCGCAAAAAAAAGATATTCTTGGGCCATTTAACAAGGATATACTATTTTTGAGGTAAAGGAGACCATATTGCTATCGGCCAGATATAACCAGGAACGGGTATCTAATTCACCTACTACGTTGACTTACTTTCTTCAACAAATGACTGAAGATTACCAATTGAAATGTTTTTTGCCGTGATATCTGCATAATTCGGGTCGAGAGGCACTCTGGCGGCCCACAGTCCAAATCAGAGTGCGCCTCCTTTAAATAACGACCTCACCGGCACTATATTGTGACAAACAGAGATACGGGCAGCATAACAGCCCCACAAGGAGCAGATCATGACTAAGACACACGAGAAAGGAAACTTCACAGGCAAGGTGGCCTTTATAACCGGAGCGGCGAGCGGCATCGGAGAAGCCACCGCCCTGGCGTTCGCCCGCGAAGGCGCCAGCGTAGTGGTCGCAGATGTGTCGGAACAGCGCAACCAGGAAACGGCCCGCGTGATCGAGGAACAAGGAGGACGGGCGCTCGCCATCCGGTGTGACGTGATGCGGGCCGAGGACGTCAAGGCGGCTCTGGACAAAACCGTCGAAGCCTTCGGGCGGCTGGATATCGCCTTCAACAACGCCGGCGTTGAGCCGAAGAAAGTGAGCCCGACCGCGGAGGTAGAAGAGGAGGAGTGGGACCGAATTATCGACATTGACCTCCGGGGCGTCTTTCTCTGCATGAAATACGAGATACCGCTCATGCTGAAGCAGGGAGGCGGGGCGATCGTGAACACCTCTTCGGGAGCGGGGATCATCGGTATCAAAGGCAACCCGGCTTACACCGCCGCGAAACACGGCGTGATCGGCCTAACCAGGTCAGCGGCCCTCGACTATGCGGCGTCGAACATCCGCATCAATGCCGTGTGCCCCGGATATATCGACACCCCGATGATGACCCGCTTCACTGGCGGTACCCCTGAGGGGCGGGCGAAGGTGATTTCAGAGGAGCCAATCAGAAGGATGGGCCAGCCCGAGGAAATCGCAAATGCCGTGCTCTGGTTATGTTCGGAAGCGGCCTCTTTCGTTGTCGGCCACGCGATGGTCGTGGACGGCGGCCAGACGGTGTAGTGGAGGAATCCCATGACGCTTTTGATGGATCGACGTGATTTTGTGAAGACCGTGGCCGTTACGACCGGAGCCGCGATGGCCGAGCATTTTCTCTCGCCCATTGTACACGCGGTGATGAGTCCCGGCAGCAACACGATGATGTACCGCACCCTCGGCCACACAGGCGAGCGCGTCTCCGTCATAGGCCTTGGAGGCTGGCACATCGGACAACCTTCTCTTCCCGAGCAGGACTCGATTCGGCTCATCCGTCAGGCCGTCGACCGCGGCATCAACTTCCTGGACAATTGCTGGGACTACAACGAAGGCGCGAGCGAAGTTCGGATGGGCGTAGCTCTTAAAGACGGCTACCGCCAGAAGGTTTTCCTGATGACAAAGATTGATGGGCGCACCAGGGCGGAAGCGGCCCGTCAGATTGATACCTGTCTTCGGCGCTTGCAAACCGACCACGTCGACCTGATGCAGTTTCACGAAGTCATCCGCCTCGAAGACCCGGATCGCATCTTCGCCGAAGGCGGCGCAGTCGAAACCATGGTGGAAGCTCAGAAAGCTGGCAAGGTCCGCTATATTGGTTTCACAGGCCACAAGGACCCGTTCGTCCACCTGCGTATGCTCGAACTCGCCCGAAAGCACAACTTCCACTTCGACGCCGTTCAGATGCCCCTGAATGTCATGGATGCGCACTTCCGCAGCTTCGAGCACGAAGTGCTGCCCGTGCTCAATCGCGAAGGCATCGCGCCAATCGGCATGAAGGCCTTTGGCGGTCACGCCATTCTCCAAAGCCAGACGGTACGGCCCGTTGAAGCGCTGCACTTCTGTTTCAATCTGCCCATCGCTGTGCAGATCACCGGCATCGATAGTCAGCAGGTCCTCGACCAGGCCTTCGAAGCCGTCCGCACCTTCAAGCCGTTCACGCCTGCCGAGCTTGAAAGCCTTTTGAAGCGCACGAGGCCCGCCGCCTTGGAAGGCAGGTACGAACTCTATAAAACGAGCACGCGTTTCGACGGGACGCAGCAGCACCCCGATTGGATAACCTGACAGGTCCGGTACTCCGTGTACCTCTCGATAGTGGAGGCGCCCGTCATGATGGGAGTGGGAGACCCCCATCGTGTGTCTGGTCGGTTCTGAGATCGTTTACCGATTTAAGTAATGAAAGGGATGGTAGCAACAATGTCGCGTGTTGCTATTTACATCCACTATTACCATCTGCATTAGTGAACGATTCAGCACTAACCGGGATTGTGCGTTTAAGGAAGTACGCGTCCCCAGAACCCAAAATGGAAAAAAAAGATGCCCCACTTCCTATCACTCGAATGCAATTCCCTATCACTCGAATGCAATATGTCTATCACTTTTCGTGCAATTTACATCAATTTCAGAATTAATAAATATCGAACGCGAATTACAACCGAATTACAACCGAGTTTTAAAATGTTTCACCGTTGAAATCATTGATGAAATATGGCGGAGGGAGTAGGATTCGAACCCACGGGGCGCTTGCACGCCCAACGGTTTTCAAGACCGCCGCTTTCGGCCGCTCAGCCATCCCTCCGTTTTAAAAGATGGTGATGGGTTTTAAGTGGCTCCCCATCTTGCTTACACTATTGAACTGTAGGGCCTCCCTTACCACCTGATCAGGCTGCTGCCCCACGTGAGGCCGCCGCCGAAGGCGGTGAGAAGGACCAGTTTATCCTTCGTGATTGTGCCGTCCCTTACTGCTTCATCCAAGGCGATGGGCACGGTAGCTGAAGATATATTACCATATTTCTCTATGGTCATATAGACCTTCTCCATGGGCACCTTGAGCTTCTTTGCCATGCCCTGGAGGATCCTTAAGTTTGCCTGGTGAGGGATGATCACGTCCACATCGTCGAGAGTCTTGCCGTTGAACTCAACCGCTTCCTCGCATGCTTCGGCAAATCTGGTAACTGCCACCTTAAAAGATTTATTTCCTTCAATCAGTTTCAGGTGGTGGAGGCCCTTATCCACGCTATCATGGGATATGGGTGTGGTTTTGGAGCCGCCTCCGGGCATAAGCAGGGTATCGCCGTTCGCGCCGTCCGTATGGACGTGGGTCGAGAGCAATTCCGGTCCGCTTCCCGTCTCCGTTATGACGGCCGCTCCTGCACCGTCGCCCCAGAGTATACAGGTTTCCCTCTCCTTCCAGTTCACGACGCGGGTCATTATCTCCCCGGCGACCACGAGGACGGTCTTATATGCCCCGGATTTGATCATTTTTTCTCCTGTATGGAGTGCAAAAATAAAGCCGGAACATGCGGCAGTAATGTCGAAAGAAAGGGCCTTCGTGCACCCGAGTTTTGCCTCCAGCCAGTTGGCCCCCGCAGGACAGTGGGTATCGGGCGTGATCGTGGCCAGCACGATGAGATCGATGTCCTCGGCTTTGACACCCGCCATCGCCATGGCCCTCTCGCTTGCCACTTTACACAAATCGGAGGTCGCAGTCTCGGGCTCCGCGATTCTGCGGGCCTTGATGCCCGTTCTGGTATAGATCCATTCGTCCGATGTATCCAAAAATTTCTCTATATCAAAATTCGTCAACACCTTCTCAGGGAGGTACGATCCTGTCCCAATGATTCCGACTCTTTTCATTAGTGCTCCTTACGTAATCGTGACCGTCTACGAAGCTGCGGCGGTGATTAAGTAGAACAAAAAAGGCGTGAAGTTGTCAAGGGATAATATAATCGAAAAAATATCCCTTGACATAGGTGTCACATGTCTCTAAAAATGTTTACGAATGGCAAAAGACCGGATAGATTTAACCGCTTTTCTGAGCCTCCTCGGACTGACTCTGTTATGGGGCGTCAATTACTCTGCTATTAAAGTATCGAACCAGGGACTTTCGCCTGTTTTCACCGGGTTTCTTCGATCTGCGATCGCGGGGGGCTGCGGGATTGCGTACTGCCTTGCCATGCGCCAGCCCCTGTTTCACCGTGATATAAGGTTATTACATGGATTCGTGACAGGCATGCTCTTCGGGCTGGAGTTTGTCTTTCTCTACCTCGGCATGCTGTATACGAATGCGGCCCGCGCCGCGGTCCTCATGTATCTCTCCCCTTTTGTGGTCGCTATCGGGGCCCATCTGTTCCTGAAAGAAAAGCTGAATACCATTAAGACTATAGGACTCGTGCTGGCTTTCATAGGGGTATATCTCGTCTTCAGGGGTAAGCCCTCACAGGCAGGGAGATTGATGCTGGTCGGAGACATGCTCGAAATTATTGCTGCCATATTCTGGGGCGCGACGACGCTCTATATAAAGAAGTTTCTCGCGGAAAAGGTGCAGCCCATCAACACCTTCCTTTATCAGCTGATCTTTTCCCTTCCCATTATGCTTCTCGCCGCATGGCTCCTGGAGGATAAATGGGT
The DNA here is from genome assembly GCA_036504895.1 of Syntrophorhabdaceae bacterium. Lineage (NCBI taxonomy): Bacteria > Pseudomonadati > Thermodesulfobacteriota > Syntrophorhabdia > Syntrophorhabdales > Syntrophorhabdaceae > Syntrophorhabdaceae bacterium. The sequence continues at coordinate 5,272 of DASXUJ010000101.1, read as the reverse complement.
TCTCGGCTTCACCCTCCCCGTTGCCGGCTCCCTCTTTTATCAGTCGGTGATAGTTGCCTTTGCTTCTTATTTGATGTGGTTTAAGCTGATACATGATTATCCCGTTGCGAAGCTTTCCGCCTTTACCTTTCTTACGCCCCTTTTCGGTGTCTTATCGGGTGTCCTCTTTCTTGGCGAGCATCTCACCGCCGGCTTGATCGCCGGTCTCGTGATGGTTTCCATAGGGATTTACTGCGCGAATCAAAAATGAAGAAACACAGGGTTATTACAGTTCTTGGTTTTGTCCTGAGTATTGTATTGCTCTATTTCTCTTTGAAAGGCCTGAGTTATAAAGAGATCCTCCTGACATTGAAGCATGCCGATTACAGGCTCGTCTTTGTCCCTCTCTTTTTCATTGCCCTGTCTCTGAGCGGGTGCGCCTTCAGATGGTCGAAAGTGTGCGGCGGGGCCGTACGGTTCAGGGATACCATTACGGCCCTTATCATAGGACTTTTCGTAAACAATGTCCTTCCCGCCAGAATAGGCGAGATCGCGCGGGGATACGTCCTCTCCAAAAGGACCGGCCTTTCATTGACCTATACCCTTTCGACGGTGCTGGCGGACAGATTTTTCGATCTCGTGGGGCTCCTCGCCATAACCTTCATCTTTTTTCCGAAACAGACCCTCCCGCCCGCAGTCTCGAAGGCCATTATGGTCCTCGTCCTGCTCCTCTTCATCTGCGTCCTGGGCCTGGCAATAATGAGCCAAAAGAGGTTTGCGGGCTATGTTGCCGAAATGCTCCACAAAATCAAGAAACCTTTTTTCTCCGCAATCGCCCTGAAACTCCTCGATATCCAGGAAAACCTCAAGCGCGTCAGCTCCCCTCTCAATCTCACGGGTTTTACCGCCATCTCTATTATAAACTGGCTTTCCATGAGCACCGCCCTCTATTTCGTCGCCCTCTCGATAGGGGTTACCCTGGATTACCGGTACGTCCCCTTTGTCTGCGCCCTCCTCAACATGGGCCTCACCGTGCCCTCTTCGCCAGGGTATATCGGGGTATACCAGTTCCTGCTCACCAATCTCCTGCTCATCTTTCAAGTGCCCAGGGCGGAAGCATTCACCATCTCAATCCTCTTTCATGCCTCATGGTACATCCCCTACAACGTGATCGGCGCCGTGCTGCTGGTCAAGGAAAACCTGAAATTCAAGGATATACAGAAGCTCGAAGAGGAGGGAAAATAGTCGATAGTCGATAGTCGATGGGATTTGCCGCCGATCACGTGCTTTGACTCGTGTATCATACAATCCGAATGAGAACTCATTCAGTGGCAGTTACTATCGACGATCGATATCGACTATCGACTGTCTTTCTTATCGACGGTGTTGTACGGATGCGTCTTCAGCTCGAAACCGACGGAGGTCTCGTAGGAGACGTAGGTGGAGTGGGCGAAGAAATCACCCGTGTTGAAATAGACTTTTTTGTGCCCTCCTTCGCCCGATTCCACTTTATCGGGAATGTGAGTGTGGGCCATCACAACCGCGTCGAACCCCTGGGCCCATTTCTTTTCCGCATATTGGCGGAATAATCCAAGGGCTTTTCTATTGTAAGGTTTCTTCTTCTTTGAGAGAAACCTTCGCGCTATCATCGCACCCGCCCAGGTAAGGCGGGGACCGAGAAGGTCCATCACCCTACCCGTACCCGGCGATTTCAGGACCGTCCGTACAAGCCCCCCCACAAATTGATCTCCGTGAGCAACAAACAGTCTTTTTCCGTCGATTTCCATGCTCACCGATTCCGCAGATAAGACCCCGGTGTAGGACCGGAAGTAGCTGCCCATTGCGAATTCATGATTGCCTTCAAGGAAATAGACGGTTATTCCCTTCTCTTTCAAATCCTTCAGGGCATCCGCAACCGGCTGATACCAGGGATAAATCCCCTCGTAGCCGTGATAAAACTCGAAAAGATCGCCCAGGATAAAAATGATGTCCCCCTGAGCGCAGACCTCTCTTATAAAGGTTTCTACAATCTTCGTTTTATTCCCATGGGTATGGTCGAGGTGTGTATCTGAAAAAAAGACTATCTTCATTCATTGCCGGCGAGATAGTCCTTCAGGGCTTCCTGCCATGTCCTCATAATGACGCCGGTATGGTTTCGCAGTTTGGAGCAGTCAAACACGGAGCAGGCCGGCCTCGCCGCCTTACTGTTCAGGGTCGCCGAGCTGATCGGCGTGACGGGCACATCCATACCCTTGCATCTGAATATCTCTTTTGCGAATTCGTACCATGTGCACCATCCGCTGTTCGCCACATGGTAAATACCTGATTTCTCGCCCTCTATAAGACGCCTCAGGGGAAGGGCCAGGTCTTTTGCATAGGTAGGGGCGCCCCTCTGGTCGTCCACCACCCGTGCCGAACCGTTTTGTTCTGCAAATCGTATTACTTTCGAGATAAAACTCTCCCCGCCCGCGCCATATATCCATTGCGCCCTCACTACAAGAGCCGAAGGCAAAGAGGCGAAAATACGTTTCTCTCCCGAAAGCTTGGTCGCCCCGTAAACGGATTTCGGGTTCGGAGCGTCATCCTCGGTGTAGGGAGTCTTCTTGTCGCCATCGAAGACATAGTCGGTGCTGAAATGAACCAGGCGGATACCCCGCTCCCCGCACAGCTCCGCCAAAATTCCCGGTCCTTCGCCGTTCAGCCTTTCCGCCTCGGCAGGACGGTCCTCGCATCCATCCACATTCGTCATGGCGGCAAGGTTTAACACTACATGGGGCTTATATTGGGAAAGGACCGCAATCCCCGTCTTCCTGTCCAATATGTCCCATTCCTCGATATCAATTGCGGTTATTTCAAAATCCCGTTGAAGCATCGGGACAATGGACGTGCCCACGAGTCCTTGGCTGCCTGTAATCAGGAGCTTCATCGCCTGGCGCGCCCCCTACCTGTTTTTGTACATGAGATCGTAATATTCAAGGTATGCACCGCTCCTGATCCGTTCCCACCAGGACTCATTTCCGAGATACCATCTCACCGTCTCTTCCATGCCCTTCTCAAAACTCATTTTGGGAACGAACCCTAAAGTCCTCTTGATTTTGGCGGAATCGATGGCATACCTCCGGTCATGGCCCGGCCTGTCCTTCACATATTTTATAAGGCTTTCGGATTTACCGAGGATTTTCAGAATGAGCTTTACTATCTCGATATTGGCCTTCTCGTTCTCCCCGCCTACGTTATATACGTTGCCCACTTCTCCCTTGTGGAGCACCTGGTCGATGGCCTCGCAATGATCGAGCACGTGGATCCAATCCCTTATGTTCATTCCGTCTCCATAGACGGGAAGTTCCTTGTCTGCAAGGGCGTTGGTGATGATCAGGGGGATAAGCTTCTCGGGGAACTGGTAAGGTCCGTAGTTGTTGGAACACCTCGTGATCACTACCGGCAGGCCGTAGGTCTTGTAGTAGGCCATGGCCAGGAGGTCAGCCGAAGTTTTCGATGCCGAGTAAGGACTATTGGGAGACAAGGAAGTCTCCTCGCTGAATTTCCCCTCTTTTCCCAACGAGCCGTACACCTCATCAGTCGATATCTGGAGAAAACGCTTCACCCCAAGCCGCCTCGCCTGCTCGAGAAGGCAGAAAGTACCGGAAATGTTCGTCTTCACGAAGGCGTCCGGATCGAGGATACTCCTGTCCACATGGGATTCCGCCGCAAAATTGACCACAAGGTCGATGCCCCGGGCGAATACGCGCTCCACGTCTTCCTTATCCGCGATATCTCCCTTCACAAAGCTATGGCGCGGGTCGCCTTCAAGATCTTTCAGGTTCTCGAGGTTGCCGGCATAGGTCAATTTATCGAAGTTAATAATGTGGTAGGGGTATTTGGACAGCATGTGGCGTACAAAATTACTCCCTATAAATCCGCAGCCCCCCGTTACGAGAATGTTCATCTCAGCCATCTTTCCTCTCCCATTTATATGGAATCTCATTGACATGGGGATCGACGCGGTACTCGTCAGGCTCCTTTCTGTCATATGGCTCGGTGGGAACGTTCACCACGAGGGCTTCTTCTTCGCTCACGCATTTCCAGCCGTGGTATACCATTTTCGGCACCTTCACCACCATGGGGTTGTAATCGCCGATAAAGAACTGATTCACTTCTCCCCGGGTGGAGGAGCCCTCACGGTCGTCGAAGAGCACCAGTTTCAGGCTTCCTTTTACGCAGGTGATGAAGTCGTCCTGTTTCTTATGGTAATGCCATGCCTTCACTACCTCGGGATAGGTCGTGGTAAGATAGACCTGACCGAATTTCACGAAAAAATCATCATCACAGCGCATGATCTCCATTAACCGGCCCCTTTCGTCGGGGATAAACTTCAACTGTTTCGCCATGACGCCTTCGATCATGCTTCCCCCTGGTCAACGTTATTTGCTCCTGTTTGCGATACAAGCAGGCCGGCCCTCAGGAGGGACTCGAAAGTCCCGGCGTCCGTCCACCAGCCCGGCAGCATCTCCCAAGTCATTGTGCCTTCCTGGACATAGGCATTGTTTACGTCGGTAATTTCCAGTTCTCCTCTCTCGGAGGGCTTCAGGGTATTCACAATATCAAACACCATCTCATCATACATGTAAATGCCTATCACGGCGAGGTTGCTCTTGGGCACCCGGGGCTTCTCCACAATGTGCACCAGCTTTCCGTCCACTATTTCGGCGACGCCGAATCTCTCGGGATCGGGCACTTCCTTGAGAAGTATTTTCGCCCCTTTCTTCTGTTCCTTGAAATCCCTTACCGCCTTCACCACATTCCGTTCGATGATATTGTCCCCGAGCATCACGCAGATCGACTCGCCATCGGCGAAGTATTCAGCCAGGGCAAGGGCCGCGGCAATTCCGCCTTCCCCTTCCTGGTAGGTGTAATTGATATGCTTGAGCCCGAAATCCTTGCCGTTTCCCATGAGCCTGAGAAAATCGCCCGCATGGTTCCCCCCGGTGACGACCATGATATCCGTTATCCCGGCCTTGATGAGAGTGCCGATGGGATAATAGATCATGGGTTTATCGTAAATCGGCAGCAGGTGTTTATTGGTAATTCTGGTCAAGGGGCTGAGTCTCGACCCCAGACCGCCGGCGAGTATTATTCCTTTCATGGCACTAAACCTCCTTTTCCGACCGTTCTCGTTATACCCGCAAGATCGATGGCGAGACGGATCGTGGTGTCGTTCGGCCTTTTCGATTGAATCAGAGCCAGGCTCAATGCCCAACAACTCGGATGATATACCACTTGATAGTGAGTGTCT
>DASXUJ010000100.1 GCA_036504895.1 Syntrophorhabdaceae bacterium | reverse complement strand
TGGGCAGAGTCTTTTCCAGATCAAGGCGACCAGGAGGAGCCGACGAAGGTTTTTAATCCGTGAATTGACTTCATGGCGCACCTGTAGCCGTCCGGTTGGGTAGATTTTTTTCCAGGTCAAGGCGACCAGGAGGAGTAAAGTGAAGGCGTACTTTTAGTACGTCGAACTTTGTGACGACGCAGGCAACGCGGAGATGGGAAAAAAGATGCCCGACCGGGCGGCTACAGGGGGAGTTCGATGATGAATCGGGTGCCTCTCGGCGCATTATCCGCCACCGAGATCTTCCCGTGGTGCTCCAGGATTATGGAATTGACGATGGCGAGGCCGAGGCCGGTGCCGTCTTTATCTTTTGTGAAGTAGGGGTCGAAGATCCTGCCTTTGTCTTCGTCGGAGATCCCTTTCCCCGTATCGGCGAACTCTATGATGCCCGACCTGCTGGCCTTATCGTACCGCGTGGCCACGGCGATAGTCCCCCCCTCCGCGCCCAGGGCCTTTATGGAATTGGTGATGAGGTTGATGAGGGCCCTTTTCAAGCCGTCCCGGTCGAGCTTGATTCTGGGTGTGCTGCTCTGCTCGACCTCGAAGACTACGTTCTGGTAGAGGTGCCGGTAGAGCCCGATGGTCTCTTCCACCACGGAATTGATGTCTTCAAGGGTCTTGGCCTGGGAATTATGGGTGAGCTTCGTAAGCTCGTTCACAATGCCCTTGATGTCCTGAACGGAGGTGATGATGACCGAGGTCGCTTCATCGAGTATCCCTCTCTCATCTTCTCCCGCTTTTGGAAGGAGCTTTCGCCTGATCCTCTCGGCTGAGAGCATGATCGGAGTGAGGGGGTTCTTGATTTCATGGGTCAGCTTCCGTGCCACCTCTCTCCAGGTGGCGAGCTTCTCCGCCCTCACGATATGGCTTATGTCGTCCAGGGTCAGGATAAAGCCTTCATTCCGCATATCCTCACCTTTAAGCACGGTCAGAGAGGCCCTGATATAGGTGATCTCTTTCCTGAGCTTCAGTTTGATCTCCTGGGTCACGCTGGTGCTTTCCGACTCCTTTATCTCCCTCAGAAAGGATTTGAGTATGGAGCGGTAATCGTCGCCGAAGATCTCTTTCACATGGGTGCCCGGCGCCACTTCCCCTTCGATGCCGAGGATCATCCGGGCCGCCCGGTTGAGGAGCAGTATGCCGCCCTTTACATCGGTGGAAACAATGCCGGTGGCCACGTTATCAAGGATGACCTCGATATATCTCCTCTTCTCTTCGATCTCCTCTTTGGTGATCTTCAGCTCTTTAGCCATGGAGTTGAAGGCCGTGACAAGGGTGCTGATCTCATCCTTTCCCCGGTCTTCGAGATTGATATCGAATTTGCCCTTGGCGATAATCGACGCCCCTTCTTTGACGCGCCGGATAGGGGTCGTGATCTCCGTTGCCATCTTCGTGCCGACCCACACGGAAAAGAATATGGTCATAATAGTAATAAGGGAGAGGGGAACCATAAAACCGTATTTCAAAATCTTCTTGAGGGGCCTCGATTCCTTGAACTCCTGGTGGGCCGATGCGATCTCCTGGATCTTCTCCGCTCCGTGGACCCCTATGAGGTCACCCACGAGAAGCAAAGCCGTAGGATTCCCCGACTCGTCCCTGATCTTATTCCCCGCCACAAAAAGTTCTCCCTCAGGCATGGGCATAATCGACCTCATTGCACCGCCCTTGATGAAGAGTTTCACCTTTTCCGTAAGCTTCTGCACAATTTCCTCTTTGATGCCTTCGCTGCTTATCCTCAAGTCTCCGGACATATTATATACGGCAGCATATCCGAGGACGTGGTTCACCACCGCCTTGTCTATATAATCTTCCAGATCGGCATCCCTGGCGAAAAGCTTTTTCCGGCTGATCTCCCGGGACATCAACTCGCTCGTCTTGTCGTATCTCTGGTAGAGATCGTTATAGTAGAACTGGGAGAGCTCCAGGGCGTTGACCACCGTATCCTCTATTTTCTGGCTGAACCACTTATCCATGCTCACGTTGAAGAAACCGGTGGCGAGAAAGAAAAGGGTGAATGAGGGTATGAGGGAGACGCAAAGAAGGGTCGCAATGAGCTTCGTCTTCAGGCCCGAGCCCCATATCCCTCTCTTCTTCTCCAGGTATGTCTTGATGAGGGCCCGGCAGAAGAGGTAGAGGAAAAGGAGGATGAGGAGCATGTTGATATTGAAGATGACGACGATGATCTTGTTTTCGCCTACGGGGATGAAGCGCTTGAAGAAAGGAAGCTGGGTCTCCAGGTAGATGAGGAAAATAAAGATCGCCGCAATAACGGCGCTGAAAAGAAGGTCTTTCTTATAGGTTCTCATATGATACGGTAATTATACCTCGAATCGCCCGAGGGAGACAAAGTTTATCTGGCGCTCCACCTTTTCTCCTCCCCTGAAGGAATGGAAGCCGCCCGAGCAGAGAGTGCATGAGCCGGCCTCGTAGACGGCCTCCACGCCGGCGCGTGCGAGGGTCTCCCGGTTCGCTGCCCTGAGATCGAGCATGAGTGCACCGTCGATCCTGTGGATCACATTGGGGGAAAAGTCCTTCTCCAGAAAGACCTCTTCCACGTCCTTTTGCACTTCGTAGCAGCACGTCCCTATGGCAGGGCCTAAAAGGGCGATAATCTTCTTCCTTTCCACGCCCATTTGAACCAACATCCTTACTGCCTTGCCCGCGATCCCCAGGGCCGTGCCGCGCCAGCCCGCGTGTACAATGGCCGCGACAGGAAATTGAGGCTCCGCAAGTATCACGGGGAGACAGTCCGCGGTCTTGATGATCCCCGCCACCCTCTTTTCGAGGAGGATGATGCCGTCTCCCGATAAAGGGCGCTCGCCTCTTTGCACGAGATGAACCTCGTCCCCATGCTCCTGTTTCAAAATAACGAGGTCGCGAAGACCGAAGGCGGTGAGGAATTTTTGCCGCTCTTCTCCCTCCATTATATAAGAGGGTGTCAGGGACGTAAAAAACCCATGGCCGACGCCTCTTTCTTCAAGGTCGGGGGCGCAATAGTAGGTCCAGCCTGATTTTTCCCTCACCTCAAATTTCATGGGATGTAATGAACTCCTCCATATCCTCGGGCACCGGAGCGGTAACGACAAGCTTTTCACCGGTCGCGGGATGGATAAACGTTATCGAATAGGCGTGAAGGAGGGGCCGGTCCGCCAGGCTCCGGGCTTTTTTCCCGTATGCGTCGTCACCCACCACGGGATGCCCGATACTGGCGAGGTGGACCCGTATCTGATGGGTCCTCCCTGTCTTCGGGTATGCCTCTACATAGGAGAAGCCTTTCAATTTTTTGAGCACCTTGTATCCTGTCTCCGCCTCTCTCCCCTTATCCTTCAGGACCGCCATCTTTTTCCGGTCCACGGGGTGACGGCCGATGGCGCCCTTTATCGTCCCCTCGCTCTTTACCGGCGTACCTTCCGCAATCGCCCGGTAAGTCTTGGTGATCTCACGGTTCTTGAAAAGGGAGGAGAGCTGCTCGCCGGTCTTTCCGTCCTTGGCGATAATTATGACGCCCGTGGTGCCTTTATCGAGCCTGTGGACGATGCCGGGCCGAAAGAAAATCGGGGGGAATTCCGTTGCTTCGCCCTCCCCTTCGCTATTTTCATCTTCTTCCTCTTCCCCGTTCGCGAGAAAAGGGATCACTCCCCCCATGTAGCCGAGTATGGCATTTACGAGGGTCCCCGACCAGTGACCCGGCGAAGGGTGGACCACCATGTCCTTAGGCTTGTTTATGGCGAGGAGATAAGGATCTTCATAGAGGATGTCGAGGGGGATGGACTCGGGGGTGAGGGTAAGGGGCTCTTCCTGCTCCATCTCACCCTCAAGGAGGGTGCCTTTTTTCAATTTCGCCGAGGGCTTCGGAGGTTTGCCGTCCACGCGCACGTGGCCGGCCTCTATCATGTTCTTGACCTTGGTCCTTGTAATGGAAAGCTTTTCCGAAAGAAAGAGGTCGATCCTCTTGCCTTCCCCATTTACGATTATGGTGAACCGCGTCTCATCCATTCGCGAGGGCGGAGACGATGCCCGAGATCAGGACCGGCTCCTCATCCTTGAGCACGCACCTCAGGTCGAGAAGGACCGCTTCCTTTTCGATTCGTGCAATAATGGGGATCTCGAGGCAACGCAAACGCTCTTCAAGCCGGGACGCGCTGATGCCCTCAGGTTTCAGGACAATACCAAAAGAAGGGATATAGACATCCGGCAGGGTGCCGCCCCCCACTTCGGAGAACATGCCTGCCGGCTCCACGGAGGACCCCGTAAGGCGGCCCTTAAGGATCCTGACTATACGGGAGGCCCTCCTTCTCAGGGTCTCCTCGTCCATGTGAAGCATCTGCAAGGTCGGGACCTCCGCCTTTGCCTTCTCTCCGTCCAGATAAAGAAGGAGGGTTGCTTCGAGCCCCGCGAGGGTGAGCTTATCCGCTCTCAACGCCCGGGCAAGGGGGTTCTTTCTGATCGCCCTGATATATTCGTCCTTTCCGATGATGATTCCCGCCTGGGGAGCGCCGGGCAATTTATCCCCGCTAAAGGATATGACATCCATCCCTTTCGCGAGGTCCTCCCTGATGAGGGGCTCGCCGGAAATCCCCAGCTCCTTCAGGGGCATGAGAAGACCGCTTCCCGCGTCGAAGTAGGTAGGGACATCGTGCGTGCGCCCCAGCTCGGCAAGCTCGTCCACCCCGATCTCCCGGACAAAACCCTTGATCCTGAAATTACTTGTATGGGCCTTCATGAGTAAGGCCGTCTCACCGCCTATGGCCCGTTCGAAATCTTCCTTGTAGGTTCTGTTGGTGGTGCCCACTTCCCTGAGCACAGCGCCGCTCTTCTTCATCACCTCGGGAATACGGAACGAGCCGCCTATCTCGACCAGCTCGCCCCGCGAAATGACTACCTCCCGCCCCTCCGCCAGGGTATTGAGCACAAGGATCACTGCCGCCGCGTTGTTATTCACCACCAGGGCGTTCTCGCATCCGGTGAGCTTCCTTAAAATAAAGGTACAGTGCTCGTACCGGTCGCCCCGCGCGCCTTCGGCGAGATCGTACTCGAGGTTCACGTACCGTCCCGCCGCGTTCGTAATTGCTTTCACGGCGGAGGCAGGCAAAAGAGACCTGCCGAGATTGGTGTGAATTATCACCCCCGTGGCGTTGATCACCCGTTTGAGACTCGGCGCCGAGCGGCGCGCCACCTCGGCCCGGACCTCATCGAGCACCGCCTCGACAGGCGGGACCGCAGTCAGGTTGCCGTTCTTTATCCCGGCCCGAAGCCGGTCAAGACAATCCCGCAGCACGTCCTTCGCCAGCCCCTCAGGATAGATGCGCACAATCTCGACCCATCCCGGGACCTTGAACAGATCGTCGACCTTAGGTATTCGCCGGAGCAACTCGTTCATATCTTGTCCACCTGACCATTATTTATCATATTTCTATCATACAAAGACTCTATAATCAAACTGGATGGGGAAACTGTATTCGGAATATATAGGAATCCGGAAATCGGCGAATCATACCTGGCCTTATGGTAACCTCTTCAGTTGCGCCGGTTAACTACTAAACAATCGTCGCCCACTCGGCGAGACCTTGGAGATGGTGGATTTGGACACCCCCGGGGTTGACTTTTGTTCAGCCCTTGCTGATATTTCCGGAATGGTCTCCGATTGCATTTTGTCTTTGCATTCAGCACCTCTCGCGGGTATCAAGGATGAGGGATAGGGATAAGACGACAGAGCAGCTCATCAGCGAACTGGAAGGAATGCGGCGGCGAGCCGCTGAAGTGGAAAAGTTGGAATTTGCCCTCAGGGGGACTGAGGCGGCATATCGCGAGACCTGCGGATATGCCGAGGGGATGATGGACACCGTGCGCGAACCTCTTCTGGTACTGGACGATCAATTGAAGGTGCTCTCCGCCGGTCGCAGCTTTTATGAGACCTTCAAGACAACTCCGGGTGAGACGGTAGGAAAACACATTTACGACCTCGGAAACGGACAGTGGGACATACCTGAGCTCCGTACGCTGCTCGAGGATATTCTTCCAACGGGTGCCAAATTCGATCACTATGCGGTCAACCACGTATTTCAGACCATCGGACATAAATCCATGATCCTCAACGCTCGCAGGCTCTACCGGGAAGGTGTCGGCACACAGATGGTTCTCCTCGCCATCGAAGACATCACCGACCGGAAGCGGGCAGAGGACAAGATCCAGGCCCTCAATCAGGAGCTTAAGGGGCACATTGCGGAGCTTGAGGCCGTAAACGGAGAACTGAAAACCTTCAGCTATGCCGTTTCTCATGACCTGAAGGCGCCCCTTATCACTATCGGGGGTTTTTCCCGCAGGCTCCTGGAGAAACATGCCGACGGCCTTGATGAGAAAGGCCGGGAATACCTTAAGATGATTCACGCGAGCAGCACGCGGATGGAGAAACTTATTCAGGATTTGCTCGACTTCTTCAGCTCAGGAAGGAGGGCCGTAAACCTCTCGCCCCTCAAAATGGATAAAATGGCAGAAGAAGTCTTTAACCGACTCAGGGAATTGTACCCGAAACGAGAAATAAGCCTCCACGTTGATGCGATGCCGGATATGGAAGGCGACGAAGCAATGATTACGCAAGTCTTGGTCAACCTCCTGAGTAATGCCGTCAAATATACCCGGCCGAGGGAGATGGCGGACATTCACGTGGGCGGACGGGTTGAGCCGGAAAGAACCATCTATTTCGTGAAAGATAATGGTATCGGATTCGCCGCGGGCGATGCCGATAAGCTCTTTAATGCGTTCGAACGACTCCCCCAGGGTGAAGAGTTCGAAGGGACCGGTCTCGGTCTGGCTATTGTGAAGCGAATTGTCGAACGCCATGGCGGAGCAGTATGGGTCGAGGGAAGGATTGACCAGGGGGCTACGTTCTATTTTTCGATTCCCCGATGATATGTGGAAGACCGCAAGAAGGAGTTCCCTGAGGAAGAATAGTCTTGCGTAACAAGACGCTTTTGTCTCGTCGGCGAAACCTTTGACTTCTCCCGCAAGACTTTTGTCGGTGCCCACTGAAGGCCGCCCGAGTCGTCAATAAATGCAAGACCCTGTTTTCATTGATTATCTTGTGAGTGTTGATGTAGTCGCTCTCGTGGCACATTTCTTGTAATATTGGAAACAAGTCATACAAATCCTTAACATGGATAGTAATAAGAAATGTCCTGATAATTGATATTACATAGAGAGCGCCTGTTCAAAAAGTGGTTGTCGTGACGCAGGGCCTGTTCTTTTCCGGAGAAGGCGCCGGAATCGGTCGCCTTAAGCCGCAAAACACGCCGGATTGTAGTTTGACTCAAAGCCGGCAGTATTTTGAGGCAGGATTCAGCCGGCTACGCAGCACCCACACGATGACCGGAATATTCGAAGGGCCCTCCAAAAAAACGTAGTTGCAAAACAAACGGGAAGCAGCTCTTCCGGCTTTCCGAATGAGAGGAGGCAAAGAACATGACTCATTTACACGATGTGGATGTGGACGAAGGCGCGGTAGAATCAAAGAAGGATCTTCCCGTCGTTTTCGACCCCTTGAAAGCATACCTTAAGGAAATATCGGCCCATCCCGTGCTCTCGAGAGAAGAGGAGCTCGAGACCACGCGCCTCATACATGAACAAGGCGACCGGGAGGCTGCACAGAGGCTCGCCCTCTCGAACCTCAGGCTCGTGGTCAAGATATCGCTGGGATATTATAATTCTTACCTCAATATCCTGGATATGATCCAGGAAGGAAACATCGGTCTTCTTCGGGCGGTGCAGAAATATAACCCCTATAAGGGCACGAAGTTCTCCTCCTATGCGTCATTCTGGATAAGGGCCTATATCCTGAAATATATTATGGAATCCTGGAGCCTCGTAAAAGTCGGGACCACCCAGGCGGAAAGAAGGCTGTTTTACGGCCTCAACAAGGAAAGGAGAAACCTTGAATCCCTCGGCATCGATCCGTCCCTCGAGCGCCTTTCGAGCGATCTTGGGGTAAAGGAGAAAGAAGTCGTGGAGATGACCCGCAGGCTCGGCAATTCGGACGTGTCCCTGGACGCCCCCCTTGCCGACGATAGCAATCACACCATGCTGGACACCCTGGCCCATGACGACAATATCGAGGAAGTGGTAAGCAGGAATCAGGAATCGGAGGCGTTTTCGCAGAAGGTCGTAGAATTCAGAAACAAACTCAATGAAAGGGATGCCTTCATATTAGACCGTCGCCTCCTCGCCGAAGAGCCCGAAACACTCCAGGAGCTGGGGGAGCGGTTCAACATCTCCCGTGAAAGGGTAAGACAGCTGGAGATCAGGATAATGGGCCGCCTGAAGACAAGCTTCAGAAAAGAAAGGGCAGCCTTCGGAATGTGAGGCATCGGGGAAACCGCACGGTTTTGGAGAGTGACCCTTTACCTGCTCGATCCCCGGCATCTTTACACCCTTTCTGTTCCTTTGCCTCATCAAATCCCGTAAAATGGCACCGTGGATTTGCCCGAAAAACTGCAAACAGGCGGTTTGGGGAGTCACGGTGACGGGAGGACTCTATACTCCCCGCTTCAACTGCGCGCGTTACCCACCAAAAGACGGTTCGTCCGGCACTCAGCCACCCAACTCGTCGTACCTCCTCAAACATGGATGGCTGTCCTTCGGAACGTTTCTCCTCACCGGGTGGGTACCCGCCGGTGCTCGCAAGGCGCGTGGAGTAAAGAGCCCTCCCGTCCCCGTGAAGCGAATTAAAGGGGTGCGGGTTATATAAAAAGGGTGCCGTCATTTGTAAATTCCTATAAGCTAAATATGCCCGGCTTTGAAATAGTAACGCCATATGATATGTTAAAGGCGATATGGACGGAACAATGCGATCTGACATTCAACGGGGAACAAAAGTGGCAATCGTCCTCAAGAAAGATCAGCGCACCGGCACGCTGACTAATGGAACCGTAAAGGATATTCTGACCAAATCAGCGCACCATCCTCATGGGATAAAAGTCCGTTTGGAAAACGGAGAAATAGGGCGGGTAAAGAAGATCTTTCCCTGATTAAGAGAATGGGGCATCAGGCCCTGTATTTTGCAGGAGAAAAATCACACGCAAAAACAAGACCTGATCCTAAACCTTTTGGAATAGCCTTTCCTTCAACTCAGCTCATTGAGATATACTTCTTCCGAGCTGAAGGAGCCTTTACGTCGGATTGAACGGGTTCTCCAATCCCTCAAATAAGAAGAGCTATTTCGCCCCACCTGCCAGTTTTATCTTCTCGGCCGAAGCCGGGGTCAGGGGCTCGCCGTCAGGCTGAATGCCATTGGCCTGGAGGGCAAAAGCGATGATGTCGAGATACTCGTTGCTCTTCAGGCTGCCCGGCTTGTTGGCAGGCATATTCTTGCTTGCAAATTCATATGCCTGACCCGCCGTCTTCATTTTCGGCAGATATCCCGGACCAGCTACAGGAGAAGTCTTTTTACCTGCAAGTTTTTTACCGAATTGTTCGGGAACCGTACCGCCCTCGCCATTGGCCCCATGGCACACGGCACAATTTTTACCATAAAGTACCTTTCCATTTGACGCCTGATCGGTGGTATAGGCAAAAGCCGGCGCCACAAAAGCCAGAATCATTACACATACAACCAATTGGCAGATTTTACGTGACATATTATCCCTCCTTTTTGATTAACTTCACAGAAACCTTAATGCAGACACAAGGGAAAGTAAATAAATGCGGGTCTATTATGGACAAAAAAGCCCGGCAGAATAAGGGCTCACGAAAAGATGGGCACGAACATTACCGAAGCTTGGGAGTATTTCACGACACCGGCAGCATCGGAAGATCGTGTCGTGACACCGACATCGTCATCGGCGGCAGCAAGACGCGGTAAATAGAGTGAAGGGAACTGAAAACATGATGCCTCCTAATCCCTCGGCTTTCCATCGGAGCCTGTGGCATCGACGATGTAGAGCCAAAGCTCTTTCGCCTGTGCATCGGAGATTTTCGAGGCAAGGAAATCGGGCATGACACCCTTCGCTCCGTTGTCGAGTCTCGGGTCTCGTATCCAACGGAGAAAGGTCTCCAGGTCTATCAGTTCGGTCGATCGTGCGACAGGGGCAGTCGGGTCGACAATATTACCGCCGTATGGGTGGCACCCGCTGCAATTTACCCGGTACAGCCTTGCCCCGCTTTCAAACTGAGGAGCGGCCGGGGGAGATTTGTCGGTGTATATCAGCTGTCCACCGAAATAGCCTAACCCGACTACCGTAAAGACGCTCAGCACGTAGGCAGAAGCAACCGGCCATGAAACAGTCCCTTTCTTCCTGCCAAAGATCACAGAGACGCAAAGAAGAAGAAAAAGTACTATGGCAAGGACGATTTTTATCTTGATGGGATGGAGCCACCCGCCGGCATAGTAATGCTGCCAGTCCATATAGCCGAGAAGGGCGGTGGGAAAGACGAAGATGAGAGCGGTTATTGCGCAGTATCGTGCCGCCCTCGCCGTCTCCTCGTGCCGGAAGAGGAGACTCGCAAGGCCAAGAAGGAGGGCGCCAAAAATCAGGCCCACAGGTATGTGGGTAACGGCAGGATGGAGAGGGTGGAGATATCCCATGTTCTCCAAGAGTTGGTAAAGACGATTCATCATCGTATCTCCTCAAAGATAAGTGATTGCCTCATCTTAAGATAACCGCTCCTGACACGACTTGCAAGGGAGTGATCGGGAAGTACTTGACCAACAGGCCACTGCGAATTTACGACCCGTACCAGAATATCTGCACGAGGAGCATGGCAACCAGCACCGCGATGCAGGAAAAGGGAACCGCTATCTTCATATATTTCCAGAGGTCGATTTTGTAGCCCCGTTTCTCCAGCATGCCGCAGGCAAGGACGTTGGCGGTGGCGCCCACGGGGGTCAGGTTCCCTCCGATGCCGGTGCCTATGAGCATCC